>JAGQQQ010000625.1 GCA_020426125.1 Planctomycetaceae bacterium | reverse complement strand
GCGAAATTGAAGCGGATATCCTGATGAAGGCCACCAAAGTTGACGGCGTCTATTCGGAAGATCCCGAGAAAAATCCGCACGCCGTCAAGTTCTCGACCATTTCCTTTGACGATGTGCTGCGACAGAACCTGCAAGTGATGGATGCCACCGCCATCCACCATTGCATGGAACACAAAATCCCGATCCTGGTTTTCAATTTCGGCCAACAAAACAGCATCTTGCGTGCGGTTCAGGGCGAACGGGTCGGGACCCTGGTTTCCTGCGATGGCAACGGTTGAGACCGTCAAACGTCGCCATCCGCCGATTCATGACAAGCCGCGGTTCCCAAACAAACGACTGTGTCCCCGACACGAATGGTTCCTCGTTGGAGAACTTTCGCCGTCAGGCCCCCATGTCCCCGCATTGCCTGATAACCGCCAGGACCGAGGTTGCGTTCCATCAGCGAGCAAGGGGCGCAGTCGCCAGTTCCCTCAAGGATCGCTTTTCCGATCTGAAACCGCATCTTCTTTAGCGAAATCAGGTTGATTCCAGACACGACGATGTTTCGTCGCAACAGTTCGGGGCTAGCATCTCTTCGTTCCGACAGGGCGCGAATGACGGGGAGGTGTTCCGACTGAATCAAGGTCACCTGCCGCTTGCCTCCCGGTTTCCGGTTGCAGTGATGGTCCCCGAAAAGTCCGGTCCCGACCTCCGCTTCGACTTCCGCCACCACCTCAATCGGGGCTCCATCGGTCGGAGCGAGTCCGATCCATTCGACCCGCCCGATCTGGGGCACCGTTGTCAACAAATCGTCTAGCATGACGCATCGTCCGCATCGTGTTGTGCCGTCTCGGGCGATTTCCGTTCCGACTTCGAATGGTCCACTTTATTCGGCTCTCATTTCTTTCACTCTTCGCATCAGATAAAACATCTCACTTGCAATTTGGCGGCTGCGCGTATCGTAGACCTCCCCTTCCTCTGGCGTGTTATCTGAAACCTTCGGGTCTTCGTAATGGAGCGCGACGCGCCCCAACGATCCAGGAATCAACGGGCATTCCTCATCCGCGTCCGAACAACACATCATCGCAAAAAAGTTCTGCTGGGGGTTCTCAGGATCGTGAAAGGCTTTCGAGTAGACACGTACCGGCGGAGCATTTTCCCGGGACTGAACCAAGTAGATCGGGTTTTCCGAGAATGTCGAACGGACGACAGAAAACCCCAGACGCCGAAGGGATTGAACGGTCCGCGGATTGCAGGCCGTCGTCTCGGTCCCTCCCGATGCGGTGCCAATCTCCGGCAAACCTAAAGACGCCGCCGCGACATCGGCCCAAACATGCGACAGATGACTTCGCCGCGAGTTGTGCGTACAGACAAAAATCAGGTCGCAGCCGCCGAGTTCTCGAATGGCGTTCACGATTTGTCTCGCGGCGTCATCGAGAAGATCCTGTCGCGTGGAAGGCAACTTATAAGACTCGGACAAAGCCCGTTGAACCGCCGGCCGGAGCGGTTCCAACAACTCGCCCGGATCACCGTTCGCGGTCGGTTGTGGTGTCATCAGGATTCCCAGCAGAGGCAGGAGGGATCGAATCAATTTCATCTCGGATTCCGTTCGTGCATAGAATTAGCTCTTAACGGGAGTGTAGGCAAGTACCACCGGATTCCTGACGGCTTGCGGGCCGAGTCATCATTCTGAATCAGGTTCAAATCGCTGGGAAACTTTCCTTTTCTTCGATGCAATGGCATGATGGTCCTTCTACCACCGCCATCGCAAGGGAGAGAAGATGCTGATTCGCCTTTTTCTGATTTGCCTGTTGACTCTGGTTACCTTTCCCCTTTTGGCTGAAGACTGGCCGCAGTTTCGTGGACCGAACTGCACCGGCATCTCTTCAGAGAGTCATTCGTTGCCTGTGAAATTCTCCGCGACCGACTCAGTCACCTGGTCGGTTGACCTGGGAGACGGGATTGGATGCCCTGTTGTCGCCGCAGGCCGCGTGTTTACCAGCGCGATGGCCGATGATGAAACAATCGCGCTTTACGGATTTGATGCCAAATCGGGAGAAAAGCTCTGGGAGCGCCGGTGGCCGATCGGCGATGTGGATGAGATCCATCAAACAAACAGTTACGCTGCAACCACACCCGCCGCGGACGAGGATCGGGTCTACTTTTACTTTAGTACGCTCGGGATGATCGCACTCGATGCCCAGTCCGGGGAAGACGTCTGGCACTATGAACTTCCTGTTCCCTATTTCGTATTCAAATGGGGCGCAGGGATGTCGCCCGTTCTCTACAAGAACTTGCTTCTGTTCTGCCAGGATGACGATCTGGCTCCCGCGTTTTATGCGTTTGACAAAGCAACCGGAGACCTTCGTTGGAAAGACGATCGCGGAGACATGGCCGTCAATTACTCGCATCCTGTGATCAACACCACCCCAAGCGGGGACGAAATCGTGGTCGGCGGAACCGGACTGCTGATCGGGTACGATCCGGAAACGGGCAAACGAAAATGGTTCGCCAAAACTCTCCTGAGAAACATCAAGACAACCCCCGTCTGCCGCGATGGCATCATCTACATCTCGCTGCAGAGCGGAGGAATTGCGAATCAGTGGCTCGCCTCCGTCGACCGCTGGGAGACGGGCAACAGCGACGGAAAAATCACCAAGGACGAAATCCAGGCATTTGTCGGCAAACGAAAAGTCCCTGAAGCGTTTTATCGTAAGACCTTTGACAGAGGAGACCTCGACAATGACGGCGACCTCGAAGGAGAGGAACTCGACATTGCGTTTCTGAATTCGGAAAACTTCGCGGGAGCCCGATACGACGCGGCCGACCCGGCGCAGGAATATATTCTGGCAGTTCGTGGAGGCGGAAACGGCGATGTCACAGATTCACACGTTCTTTGGCGGCATCCGACGAAATACACTGACCACATCGTTTCCCCGCTCGTGATCCATCACCGCATGCTACTCATTAAGGGAGGCGGTATCGCCACCTGCTTCAACACCAAAGACGGCGAAGCGCTCTTCGGCCCGGTCCGTATCAAAAATGCCAGCGAATACTTCGCCTCACCAGTGTATGGAGACGGAAAGATCTATGTCGCTGCGGAAAACGGCAACATTGTCGTCCTTCGCGACGCCGACGAGATCGAAGTCCTGGCCGTCAACGACATGGGCTCCCCGGTCCTCGGTTCTCCGGCAATCGCAGACGGA
>JAGQQQ010000624.1 GCA_020426125.1 Planctomycetaceae bacterium | reverse complement strand
ACCAGCTTTCGATCCCGAAGGGCGCCAACATTTGATTGGTGTTGAGAGATTTCGCCGGCGGGTCGGTGAACAGAAAGAATGGGGGACACCAACCGTCGATTTCGTGGGCAGCCCGAAATCTCGCCAGATGCTGAGGTCGATCGTTGCGTGCAAAGCGACCTTGGCTTCCTCGTGCCCTATAGACCATGCAATTCGGGTCAATGAGGATGACGGCCGAGACTTCACGCTCACAGAGGTCCTCGGGCTGGAGGTGCCGCAGCATTTCGAGTGTGCTAAATGTTAAGCAGCCAACTGTCCAACAATCTCGGACCTTTCGACGTTTCGGCTCTGGATTGAGCATCATGGAATATGAATGAAACAGAGACTGGTCGCACGGGGCGACCACGATCTGGCCTCCCAAATCATGTTTTGACAGCTCCCGAAAACGAGGGGCAAGATCGGCGGCACGAGGACATTCCCCGGCAAGAACGCCAATATTCTCTGTTCCCAACTCGAACGCGGTTTCGCCATCCAATTGAACGTCATCAAGCAACTTTCCCGTCCCCCGTACGATGCGACGACATCGGATTGCGGGGAAGGAGTAGAGTTCTTCGATTTTTGAGGGGTTCAGCACAATCATCACGCCTCCGCTTTCGTTCCACATTCTGAACAGAACTTCGCACCGATTGAGAATTCATGACCACATGTTTTGCACTCCACTTTTTCGGGAGCTACAAGATCCGCATCCCAGTCTCGATCATTGGTTGTGATCGCAGGGCTTTTGGCGTCAAGCACGCCTTTGATTGCCAGGAGAAACTCCAGTGTCGCTTTTTTGCTTGCCGGCGATTCGGCGATCGGGTTGGCAATACAGCGGAAACACCCGTCGTCCTTAGGGCATGAGCAATGGGAGACCCGCTCGATCGCCTTTTCCACCAGTTCCGGCATCTTGTCGAACGCGGCGCTTGTGAGGTCGACGCCGTCATACACCATGTCGAAAAGAAACACCGCATTCTCATCCGTCGCCAACCGGTCGACGGCCGAAGAGTAATCCTGCGTGTCGCACGGGCCGGTAATCGTTGGAAAGAGACTGGCAAGCAAACGTTCCATGGAAGACAACGCTGATGAGGTGTGCCCTCCCAACTTCGCCGAAACGGCCTGCCAGAACGGCTTGCTGAACGACAGGACGGTGCCTTCGGTCGGAAGTTGATACTGTCGCATTCCGGAACTCCCCTGCCACGTCATGACAGTGTTCCCCGAGCGATCCTTTTCCGAAACCGAGACCAGGAATTCGGTGACGTCGAGAGAGGCGGTGGAAACACGCAACTCTCCGTAGTCCGCGACTCGGTATTGGTTCTTCAGGCGAATCTTCCGCTGCAAATGCGGCGTTGTTTCGTTGAGACTGTACTCCGGCTTGAGTCGGATTCGTTTCTTGCCGTAAAGAACGTTGAGGACGCGGAATGCCCGTCCGCCGTGTCGGTAGATGGCATTTGTGTAGCACTCACGGAGCAAATGGAAGTAATCGATTTCTCCGATCTCCTCGTCATCCCCGTTGATCAACGTGAACGAACGCTCTCCTCCGCTCCGAATGTTGACCTCGACATGGGGTTCACTGCAGTAGAAAATGTCGTGGCTAAGTTTTCCCTCCAGCCTCAGTTGTTGAATCTTCGCCATTTCCGCACCGAGGATGTCGATGTTGAGTTGGCTTTCATCCTTGCCGATCTCCTGGACGGCACAGGCGTACTGCTGACAGACAATGCGGCGATTGTGCAGGTTGAGAACTAATGGTTCGTGATCCCGGGCAAAGAGCTCTTCCGGGTGGTTCGCGTAGTAACTGTCGATCGGCGTATCGGCCGGAATGAAGATCGTGGCTCCCTCCCGACCTCCGCGTGCCGACCGCCCGGCTCGCTGCCAGAGGCTCATCATGCTGTGAGGGAGCCCCACGCAGACGACAACGTCGATCTCCCCAATGTCAATCCCAAGCTCCAACGCGCTCGTGGAGAAGACCAGGCGGACATCTTTTGAACGCAATCCCTGCTCGATCTCCTCCCGCTGATGGGCCGACAGACCCGAGCGATAGACCCGGATGTAGGAGTTTTCAATCTCTCCGGGCTTCACGGTTCGGGAAATCATCCGCTCGGCAGAGACGCGACTTGGGCAGAACACCAGCACCGTCAGACCGGACTCCGCCAGGGAGGTCGCCAGTTTTCGCCCCGTGTCGTAGAAGTGCTCTTCTCCACGGACCATCCAGAATTTTCGCCTTCCCTGAGCGCTGCCGTCTTCATCCGAATCCACGCACCGGAACGGAACTCCGGTCAGCCGTTCCATGTGCTCCTGAGGATCTTTGACGGTGGCCGACGTGGCCACAAAAGTCGGTGAACTGCCGTGCATATCGCAGATTTGCCGGAGCCGATGAAGGATATAGGCGACGTTGGTCCCAAACACTCCGCGATACTCGTGACACTCATCGACGGCAACCAGGCTGAGGTTTGCGAAGAACCGATCCCAGTTGCTGTCGTGGAACTGCATGATCCCCATGTGCAGCATGTCCGGATTTGTCAGGATCACCTGGCCCTTCTCGCGAATGGTCTTTCGAATGTCCCTGGGAGTACCACCATCGTACCGGCTGATCAGCAGGGGGTTGTTGTCCTGCATTTGACGGACGCCAGCGATCTGTGAAGCCATGCTCCGCAGTTTCAACTGCTGATCGTTCGCCAACGCTTTTTGCGGGAAGAGGAACATCGCCGTCGATCTCTGATCGCGGCACAGCGAATCAAGAACGGGGAGAGAGTAGATCAAGGACTTCCCGCTGGACGTCCGCGTCGCAACGACGGTGTCTTCACCCGAGAGAACATGTTCGACCGCCTGATGCTGATGCGTGAAGAGCCCGTTGGGGAACGAGGATCGCAGGTAGTCCTGAACATTCGACGAGAGATGAGACTCGTCGAGTGGCACACAGGTGCCGTCGCGGGGGCCCTCGGCCGGTGGATCGTACGAAACTTGAAGACTTGGATCAGCGGCCAGAACTTCGGTGACACGTTGAATGACGCCCATGCAGGTTGCTCCCCCAATTGATTGGATGATTGACTCTGCAATGGCCTATGGCATTCTCCGTGCCAATTCTCACCTAAAGAGTGAACTGGCATTTTTCACGCGGTGGGTCGAGTCAAAGAGAAAATTCCCCAAATGCAGGGGACCACTCCATTTGTGCTTCCACATATTTATTTGTCTTTGCTGCCTGTGATTCGGAAAGAACGGCTCGCGGAATCCGCCTTGATCTCTTCGTAGCGATTGTGGGCAACGTTTCGTGGGTGGATACTCCATTCATTCGCGGAATCTCGGCCTGCGCTCTCTTTCCGCTTCCCGACGGCAACATGCTGCATGGTGATCCTCCAGCGAGGCCTTGGCTTCTTTCCGTCGGACTGCCGCGCGAATTCGCCCCCGATTATCTCTCGATTGATGAAATGCTTCTCCGGCCAGACCGTCAGGTCGATTTCTATCCCCTTCTTCACGAAAGGAAGAAGTTCAGACTTCACGTTACCTACCAAACGTGCCTCCGGAATCTTTTCTTGAAGGCAGATGTGAACGTCTATACTTGTCTTTCGAAACCCATCGGGCAGATTGTTGGCCAATTCGATGACCTGCTTCACGGTCACGATCTCGTCATCGCTGCCCCCTCGGATCTGGGGCATTCGAAGCAGCAACCAGTCCGAGTGACAGCAGATTGCTGTCAGAACTCTTTTCTGCCCTTCAATCGTCCGGTCCACTTGGCGGGTGACTCCATAATCCTCCCAGAATTCGTCTGAAAGAAACGTTGTCGCCCCCTCGCCACATTGCTGCGGCGGTTGCGACGCACTCGAAACGACAATTCTCTCAAAAGGAGCCGATTTATGAGATTGAAGGCCTGCCCGAATCCACTCCGATTCATCCTCTCGGTCTCTTTTAACCGGAGGGCGGGACACGCATGCGTCCTCACTCAGCCGGCCGAAAAGACTCATGACGTCGTGAAGGAACCGCGAGTCGGTGCGTGCAACTCTTTGACTGGTTGATTGCACCCATTCCTCGCCGCCCAACTTGCAGAGCAACGCGGGAGAACAGCTTCGCCGGGGAAAGAAGCAGTCAAGGAGATTGCTCATGGGCTCAGGCTGATCGAGTTCGAGAGCCTCAATCAGTGCCTCAGGCGTCAGGAAAAACTCAGCGAACATCAGGGAACCTTTCACGAAAGTCGATCTCAAAAAAGTCGTCGGGCCAGGGCTGGATGAATCGCCCCTCTACGTCGACATCAATGCGGCACGCTTTGGTGGCGCCCTCACGACCATCCAGGTAGTAGATGGCAATTTGATCCGTCCGAAGTTGGAATTCAGGGGGAGCGTTGCCCTTTTCGGTCTCCCGGATCCTTCGGAGCAAACGTAGAATCAGATGTTCGCTGTGAGTTTCGATGACGACACTGTGGCTTGTCTCTCCCAATGCAGACTCGATGAAGAGATCCCCGAGTTCCGCCTGCATTCTGGGGTGAAGATGCAATTCCGGCTGCTCGAAAAGCAGCAGGCGTTTCTCATCGTGGAGTGCCATCACGACCACTGGCAATACCTGTGAAATGCCAACACCGAGATCATGGGGACGCATCATCAGGTTTCCGTCCTGTTTCAAAATCCGTGTTCGTGCCTTGCGCGACGATTTCGGGAGCGCCTCTCCGGTCGTCTGACCAGGATCATTCAATGTTTCGACGAAGGCCTCAAGGTCTTCTTCGGCCACCACGTAGAAGTTTTTCCTCTCAATCCGAAACCCTGAACTTAACTTCTTTTCACTTGACAGCCAGTCGCTGACTTTATCGACCAAGAGATCGTCTGACTTTTCAAGGACCGTCCACGCGGCAGTTCCTGACGACCAATCGTTTAACTCGTGGCGAGTAAGAGGTGACTCGTGCCGATGGAGGTCGCGAATTGGGCCAAGGTGTAGAAAGTCATTCAATCCATTGCGAATCACGCGACCGGGGAACCCCATGAGGACATCGGCATACAGCATGAGCGTATTAGATGCCTCGGAAAAGCTAAGAAAGTCAGCGTGCACATTCCCAGGATAAATCGGAGACTCCAGCGGTGGCAACCCTCCGTTTGTGCAGCCATTCACGAAAAACCCCCACTCCTTTCCGTCGCCCGGGTCTTCACTCTCAAACTCATTAAGTGCGTTCTGAGCCCAGCTGATTCCATTTTCATTGGCATTGTTGGGTTTGAGAATTCGATCGCTGACTCTTTTGAGTTCGGCAAGGGCGCGTTGTTCTATACGAGGATCCCAATCATCGTCGAGACCTTCGATCTCCCCTGGAAGGCTCAACAATTCATAGTCATATTCATCGACATCCTCCACTTTCCAAAAATGAGTTGGAATCACGGGGTGGTTAGAGTTGAGTCTTACCAGCAATGGGATACCCGCTTTACCCAACTTGATTTCTCCCACAAATTCGTTGTTTATCCAAACGCTGTAGAGGTCGATTTTGCCCTCTTTCACAACGACATCCACATCCACAGTCCGGATCGGTTCACGAAACCAGAGACCGTTCCAATAGGGTAGACTCTCATTGGAGTCGTCCGTGCACCGTCTTTTGAGCTGTCCGAGGAGATCGGGGGTAAGCTGCAATCGCTGGTACGACGAGTAGTCGAGCATGTCCGGGTAGTATTGGTACTTCAGTTCGGAGTTGTGTTCATGCTCTTTAAAGTCAACGGTTGCCGAGATTCGAAATCGCATCTGGCTGTTGCGATCCCGGCCGTGGATCATGTGCGGTAATCCCCCCAGGTCCACGAATTCGCCACCAATTTCGGAGTCGACGGCGTCGACGTTTCCGTTCACGAAGATCTCGCGTAAGTAATGCAGCGCATGCAGGACGGAACTCTTCCCGGCGCTGTTGCTCCCGAAGAGCAGCGTGATCGGCTTGAACTCGAGTTCGATGCGGTCGCTGATGCCTTTGAAGTTTTCGATGGCGATTCCGGTGATCATGTGGTTCTCCTTGCCCGTTGGCCCGAGGTGATGTCCGTTGATTTATCCTGACTGGTGTTTATTACTCTGCGAGATCGATGACGATCGCTGCGTGGTCGCTGGGGCCTCGGAATTTGCCGGTGGGGGGCGTTCCCCATTGGTAATGAACTTCCTCGATGAATGGCTCGATCGCGTTAGTACCGAAGACCTGGTCGAGACGGAAGCCGGTGCCGGTCTGGGAGTGCCAGGTGTATTCGCGGCCGTCAGGGTTTCGCTGCCGCCAGAGATCGTGCCAGCCGGTGTTGGACAGGTTGGTGAACCACTGGCCTTCTTGATCGTTGAAAAAGGGACGCTCGTCGTCCATTCCGGGAACGCCCGTGTTCGTGTCGCCGAAGGCCAACCCGCTCACTCCGGCGAGTGGGGAGAGGGTCTCCACGACCGTACGATGAAAGTCATACTTGATACCGGTCTGTTCCCGGTTGGGAACCCAGAGCTTTATCAAGTGGAGCGGCAACGGCTCGGTGATCGTCGCATGTATCCAGCGTCCGAATTCGGGATAGACAGCCGTGGGTTGAATCGTGATTGGTGTTCTCGAAGCGAAAAGGAGGCGGTCCCGTGTCGGGTCACTCGGGTCGATTGTCGAATGCTGGTGAGTCAGCCCCATCTCCGCGAGTGCCGCTTGAATGGACCGGCTCGGTGCCGTGTCGCGGAATTCTGATAGGCCGACCACGTCCGGCGCCCAGGCACGCAGTTGCTGGATGATCTGGGGCGCCCGTGTCCCCCCGCCGTGGCAGATGTTCCAGGAAATCAGTCGCAATGCCTTTGCCCTTGATGCGGTGTTTTGAGGGGGGTGACAACTTTGGAAGGACCTACTTCTTCCGTTTTTGAAGCCAGTCGTGAACCCCTGGCACGAAGTCGTCGGGGAACAGTTCCCAGGCGAGTTCGCAGGCGGCGCGGAAGTGGGGTGGGCCGTGGATGTAATCTTCGTCCTCGGGGAAGGCCGCTTCGCGTGTTTCGTCACGGTCGGGGAAATAGATGTCGATCCACTGGTCGATGATGAAGGAAATCGGTTCTACCTTCCCGTCGACGGTGATCTCGGCCTCTTCGATCGGTGTCGGCTCAGGGAAAAACTCCGGATCGATTAGCGGCTTCGCTTCCATAAGGTCCTGGACCTGGCTCGTGTCGGCCTGGTACTTCCACAGATTGAGTTTGCCGTGGCAGGGAATAGGGGTCTTCAGGACTTGCGGATTGACGACGATCCAGCAGTAGTCACCCACAACAAAGGATGCCCCGACATCCTCGTTGAGAGGGTACTTCTGGGCGATCGGCTTGAGTCGGCGCTCGAGGTCATCGATGTGGAACACATCCACCAGTTCGACGCAGCCGAGGATGGCGGACGTGGTCAGTTTTGATTTGTCGATTCCCCAGAGGTTGCACTCGCCGGTCTCGATCTTACTGGAGGCGTGAATCCAGAGTGGGCCCCGGTACTTGGTGTTCCAGCTCCGGTTTTCGCACCAGTCTTCGCCGGTGAGCAGCAACGAGGCCCAGGGCTGACGGACGGACAACACGGTCATTTCCTGAGTGGGCATTTCCTTCACCTGTTCTTTCTGACGACCATTCGAAAGCCGAGTTCTCGGCAGAGTTTGCGATCCACTTTTTCGACCTTTCGCTTCATCGCCTCAACGCCTTGAAGCGTCAGCGAATAACTCAGCAGGACGTCGAACAGCAGCAGTTCAAAAGCCGCCGAGCGAAGCATGTCGACGTATTCGCGGTACCCACAGATGGCCAATGCTCCCGTGGTCCGGAGAAACGTCTGCAACTTCCGCTCGTCGATCTGCATCGTGCCGCAACTGCTAATGACGATGATGCGTTT
>JAGQQQ010000623.1 GCA_020426125.1 Planctomycetaceae bacterium | reverse complement strand
GGACGCGCGGACATTTACAGTTTGGGATGTACTTTGTACGTCGCAATTACCGGGCACAGACCGTTTCCCCGAAAGGATCGCGTTCAGACGGTTCGAGCCCATCGGACGGATCCTCGTCCCCGGGCGGATGTGACGAATCCTCAAGTTCCCAGGGCGCTGGCGGATCTTATCGAAAAGATGATGTCCATCGATGTCGCTCAAAGACCTCAAAAGATGGCTGAGATTGTGGACTTGCTGGGGCCGTTTCGGCGCAGTCGAAACTGGGCCTTTGAGTTCCAACAGATTCTCGCCAAACGTCGGGAACTCAAAAAGAAGTTGCTCCTGCAGTCTCGTGCGACACAGGAAAGGGCGTCCCGACCAACCAAGCTGAACTCCCATCTGGAGTCGGACACCCACGCTGGACGATCTCATCGGCCAGGTGGAATGGCCCAGGACGATGCGGACTGACAGACAGCTGTCAGTCGTCGGTTTGCCGGCAGGCCCTGGAACGAGGGTCGTGTCTTGACAGGTTCCCATTTACCCTGTGCTCGCTATCCCACATTGGGGCCTAACAGTGGTAGCGATGACTTCGCCGATACCGAATGTCGCGAAGAAAGAGCGACTGTTTTACTGGAGATGGGGATTGGTCCATGAACGGGCCAAAAAGTGAAACGTAGCTTTTCACGACGGATTCTCCAGACCAGTCTTGCAACCCGTCTTTCGCCCTCCCTATGGTCGACGTTGTCTCAACTCGACGTTACGAGGAATTTGCGGAACGAGCGGAAGACCCCTGGAACGGAGGCCATCGACACATCCCCCAAACCCTTCCAGAGTCAATATCTCCATGTCGAAGTTCGCCTATTTCCTGCGACGTGTTCGGAGTTGGTTTCTCTCTCGCGGACGTTTCACGCGAAGGCGTCTTCACTGGGCCATTTCGCTGGACGACCTCGAGCCACGAACGCTTCTGAGCGGAGGAGCGTCCGACACCTTGCTCGTCTATGATCAAAATGCGGAAATCTGGATCACGGGAGAAACGACCGCAGCCGGATTTCAGCCGACGAGAACACTTGGTGTTTGGGATCCTTCCCGGGGATGGGATTTTTATCCTGGGGATTTCGATGGAGACGGCCGACGCGACATCGTCGGACGTGCGGACGATGGGGGTTGGCAGATTGTCTTCAATCACGCGGATCGTGGCGTCACCGTCCCCGGAGCCGACTGGGGGCTCACACCCGATTTGAACTGGGAGGAAGTCCGGGTTGGTGACTTGAATGGAGATGGCCGAGATGATCTCGTCGGACAGAAACCCAATGGCGAGTGGTGGGTCGCCCATGCCGGCGCCAACCAGTTCCGTTTCCAATATCTGAAGAGAATCTCGTCTCAAGGCTTTTCGAAGCACCTGATCGGGGACTTCAATAACGATGGCAAAGATGATGTGGCCCACTTTCATGTCGAAGGGAGCTGGTGGGTGACTCAATCGGGGCCCTACGAATTCCGGAACACCTACTATGGCCGGATTGCCCCGGTCAGTTTTTCCGGGTGGCAGAATCTTCAGGTGGGGGATTTCAATGGAGATGGTTGGAGTGACGTGCTGGCTCAGGATTCCATTGGTCGTTGGTGGACGGGGACCAACAATCAATCCGGAGCGTTTTCCTGGCGGTCGACGAACCGTTGGTCCACGTCGGGATACGAAGAATACCGGATTGGCGATTTCAATGGAGATGGACGGGATGATCTAGCGGCGAGAACAACCAACAACCATTGGTTTCTGAACGCATCACAACCCGATGGGAGCATGATCCTGGATACGAGCTGGGGCAAATGGGCTTCGGACGCGACTGTCTTTACCGATCAGGGGGATTTTAACGCCGACGGGAAAGACGACATCGCGGGATGGTTTCCGGAGACGGGGCTTCTCTGGGTGAACCTTGGTCGATCAACCGGATCAGAACTGACTTATTTCGGAGTTTATAATCCCGCTTTCGAAGACATCGATGACCGTCCTGGACTTCCTCGCATGTTGATCATCGGGGATTCCATTTCGATTGGATATACACTTCCCCTCCGGGCGGAACTCGTTGATGTCGCGAATGTTCATCGTGTTCTGACAAATGCTGGATCAACGACGAAAGGTCTCGGCCAAGTCGACAGTTGGACAAATGGGGAGGACTGGGATCTGATCCTCTTCAACTTCGGTCTGCACGACTTAAAGTACGTTGACGCTTTGGGGAACTTCGCCTCCCCAGATACGGGATTCCACCAGAATTCTCCCGGCCAATATCAGGCAAACCTGGAACTGATTGCTCAGCGTCTGCTTTCCACTGGAGCAACGCTGGTCTGGGCGAACACCACGTATGTTCCTCAGGGTACGCTTGGCCGGGTCTCGGGCGAAGAACTGATCTACAATTCCCTGGCGGAGAACGTGATGGATTCCTTTGGAATCCCGACCATCGATTTGCACACGTTGACAGCAACGGAACTCCGAATCGATCAACTCCCACAGGATGTCCATTTTACGGATACCGGCTCCCGAAAACTGGGGGAGTTCCTGGGAGATCAATTGCGTCCGATGCTCGAATCCCGATTTTCGGATCCCGGTTTGTGGGGATTCCCATTCTTTCTTGACGAAGATGAACAACAAGTCTTCGCGGCGACCGGCGCTGGGGCGTGACCTCTTCGACCACCAAGTGGACGCGGCCATAGGGGGAGATGCTCAGGCTCCGAACTTTTCGAGTCGACCGGCGTGAGCCAAGGCGAGCGACATCAAGTATTTGGCCGGGAATTGCCCCAATCCGCCAACCTGGCATTGGCGTTCTCCGAAACTGGTGCTGCCATCAAACCGGCAGTTCTCTGCGGCAATGAGCGTTGGCACAGGATGCCAGCTGTGCGACTTCATCTTGCTGGGGGTACTGTGATCGCCCGTGACGATCAGCACGTCAGGATTCAGGGCCGTGATCCGGGGGATGGCCGCATCGAGTTCCTCGGTCCGCTTGACCTTCGCGTCGAAGTTGCCGTCTTCTCCGGTGGAATCGGTGTACTTGAAGTGCATGAAGAAGAAGTCGTAGTCGTTCCAGGCCGCCTTGAGCCGGGCGCACTGGTCATCGAGCGATTGACCAGCATCGAGGACATCCATGCCGACGAGGCGGGCAAGGCCGCGATACATCGGGTAGACCGCGATCGCCGCCGGACGGGTGCCGTAGACTTCCTCGAA
>JAGQQQ010000622.1 GCA_020426125.1 Planctomycetaceae bacterium | reverse complement strand
CCTCATCCTAGGGTGGCTCCGGGCAATGGAGATGTTCGGTGAGTGCTTGGTCGGTGCGGGCCGCCTGGATTTTTCCAGGGGACAGGGGGCCAATCGCCGATGCCATCCTCATGGGAGACGGCACGACAATCACCGGTGTCCTTCCTTCGAAGCGTGCGGCGGACTCAATACGGAAGTCCGCCGTGCATTGGCCCGAGGCCGCGATCATTCCCGGCTTGATCAACGCCCACACTCACTTGGAATTTAGCGACCTCGAATGTCCCATCGAGCCCCGCGATCGTTTTGCGGACTGGATTCGCGCGGTCATTCGGTCGCGGCTCAGTTCCGACCGCGACGTCCATCATGCCGTAAAATCGGGCCTCGCGGAAGTTCATGCCTCCGGATCGGCGGTCATCGGGGAAATTGCCACCACGTCCTGGGAACGAGATCTTTCCGAGGAAATCGAGCGGTGGACGTCCACCAGCGGTGCCATTGTCCATTTCCAGGAGGTGCTCGGATTCAATCCTGATCTGGTCGAGGAACGCCTGCGGGCGATCCGCGAAGACTTCCTCTCTCAGCCGAAAATTCCGGGATGGCACCCCGGAATCAGTCCCCACGCCCCGTACTCGCTGCATCCCGATCTCTTCGAGGGGCTTTGTCAGCTTGCACAAGAGTACAATGTTCCTGTAGCGATGCACTTGGCCGAATCACAGGCGGAGATTGACCTGTTGAATCACCAGTCCGGTGCCTTGGTGGCTCTCCTCCGAGAAATGAATCTGTGGCAGGATGGACTGTTTCGCCCCGGTTCAAGACCACTCGACTATCTGATTCGACTTGCCAAGTTGCCTCGCGTCCTCCTGGTACACGGAAACTTTCTCAGCCAAGAGGAAATCGAATTTGTTGCTCGGCAGCGGCGGATGTCGGTCGTGTACTGCCCGAGAACTCACGCGGCAATGCGGCATCCCGATCATCCTTGGAAAATGATGCGAGCCGCTGGAATCCCCGTCGCGCTGGGAACAGACAGCCGGGCTTCGAATCCGGACCTGAGCCTCTGGAAGGAACTCCATTGGCTGCACAAGAAACACCCCGAGGAACAAGCGTCGGAATTGCTGGGGATGGCCACAATAAACGGGGCGCACGCTCTGGGGCTACCTGACTTTGGCTCCTTGTCGGCAGGAAAACGGGCTGTCTTCTCCCGCGTTGATCTCTCGCCAATCTCGTTAAAAGATCCAGAACAGTCGCTGTTTCAAGGAACAATCCATCCGGTCAAGATCGTCAAGGGGATGCCGACCTTGGTTGATAACGTGTTTTGAGAAAACGGAGAAGGAATGCGGATGGATGTTTCAGGGGATCGAGCCCCTCGATCAATAAGGGCCACGAATCCCATCTGAACTGGAACTTGCCATTTCTGCGTAACCGTTCACATCCGCTTAGCAGAATTGCTCTGAGCATGTCTCGCTCGAAAACCTTTCGCCCCCCTGGTGAAATACTCAACATCCAAGACGCAATACATTTACCTAAATTTTTGATATTTTCCTGAAAAACCAATTGAGCTCATGGTCTTTTTTTGTACATTTTTCATTAATTCAGGGCATACAGTCGGCATGACTCCCTCTCGTTCGCCAGAGACTGGTTTGAGAAGTTGTGCGTTGACAATGGATTTGCCGTCTTGGAATTTCGTAGAGAAGGGATCAGAAAATGAAAACCGGAATCGCGTTGACGCTGATGGCGATCTTACATGTCCTCAGCGCTCAGAATCTGTCAGAGGCATCTGAGAGAGTTCGCTTTGTGAACAACACAGCGGATGTGGCTCGTGCGAGGCTAATTTTGGTTTCCATCAACCCCGGTGTGAAAATTTCGCTCGATGCCGATCGTGGGGGGGAATCGCGGGAACAAGGGAATTTCAGCTATGGGCACCGAGCGATTGTCGTGTACGATCGCACCACAAAAAAGGTGATCGCTCACGATACGTTGGATTGGACAACAAACCAGCCAAGAATCTTTATCTCCATTTCCGGTGATTCCGGGAATGGATACATCATCAGTCCAGGCGCTGATCCATAACCTTCGAATCTCAACGTTCTGCCGTGAACCCCGAAATTCGACCGGAGGCAGACGCGGCATTTGCCCCGATTCATTTCAGAATCTCTGAGACCACCCGGGCGGAGCGACCGGCAGTCAGGGATTGGGATTGGCCGTTGACGTGGTAGGCGAGTTTCTCGGGATCGAGGCCGAACAGGTGCAGAAGCGTGGCCTGATAATCGTTCGGAGTGACGATGTTTTCGACAGCCTTATGCCCCACTTCGTCCGTCGCCCCAAAGGTCATCCCGGGTTTGATGCCGCCGCCGGCGAGCCAGATGCTGAAGCCTTGGCCGTTGTGGTCGCGGCCATTTTTTTCGGGACCGCCCTGATTCTGGGTGACGGGGAGCCGGCCAATCTCGCCTCCCCAGTGGACCAGGACTTCGTCGAGCATTCCCCGTTGTTTGAGGTCGGTCACGAGCGCCGCCGAGGGTTTGTCCGTCCGGCGGCAGACTCCGGGGAGAGCCGTTTTCAGGTTGCTGTGATTGTCCCAGGGCTGGCCGGCAAGAAACAGTTGGACAAACCGGACGCCCCGCTCGACAAGGCGACGGGCGATCAGGCAGCGAGTGCCGTATTCGCGAGTGGCATCGTCGTCGAGACCATAGAGTTCCTGAGTCGCTTGAGTTTCCTGGGAGATGTCGAGGGCTTCATGGGCGGCCGTCTGCATCTTCGCGGCAAGCTCGTAACTCGCAATCCGGGCTTCGAGATCATTCTCGCCGGGAAATCTCTCCGCGTGGCGACGGTTGAGCGCCTGGAGGAGAGCCAGGTTCTGCCGCTGCGGCTCTCCTCGTAGATGCGACGGAGGATCGAGATTGAGTATCCGAGGTTCCTTCGGACGGAGAACCGTCCCCTGATAGAGTGAGGGCAGAAACCCGCTGGACCAGTTGTTCACACCGTCGACCGGATGCCCCCCGGGGTCGGTGAGGACCATGTACGCTGGGAGTTCCTGCGTCTCAGCTCCGAGACCGTACAGCAGCCAAGAAGCGTAGTGCGCCCGACCCAAGACGCCGGGAATGCCGGCATGGAAGTAGCGGATGGAAACTTCGTGGCCGTTGGCTCCCGTGTGCATCCCCCTTAAAAGGCAGATGTCGTCGACGATCTTGGCCGTTTCCGGAAGCAGTTCTGAGAGTTCGGTCCCGCACTCGCCATGTTTGGAAAACTTCCAGGGGGACCCGAACAGTTTCTTGCTCGCTTCGTTGACGAAGCTGTAGCCGACCTCGCCGGTATAGTCGGTGCCGTCGAACTTGGTGAGTTCCGGCTTGGGGTCGGTAAGGTCCATGTGCGAGGGCCCGCCATGTTGAAAAAGTGAGATCATGGCCTTCGCTTTCGGGGCGAAGTGGGGCTGTTTCGGTGTCAGGTCGAACGATTGTTTCTGCGCGGCGATGTCCTTGGGGATAGCCAATGCCCCATCCTGCTGAAGAAGCCACGCGAGAGCGACGGAGCCAATTCCCATCGCCTGTTGTTCAAGAAATTTTCGACGGCTCAAATTCATCACGGTCTCACTTCCATCCTGAAATGCTTTGATTTGGGAATACTCGGTGGGGCGGAGCGCGAGCTATTCCACGTACAGAAATTCGTTGGAACTCATCAGTGTCTGGCACAGGTTGGTCAGCGTCTGGCGAATGGCCGTCCGTCCACTCGGGATCGCGGAGGAGTCCCGATCGAGCGTCTGCAGTTGATCGGCGAAGAACCTCATCGCCAACGACAGTTCTTCGGGCGTGGGGTTTCGGCAGTAGGTCAGTTCCCAAGCCCGAACAATCTGGCTGGGGATGGTCTCAATCGAGTCCCCGGGGCCGCGAAACTGCTCGGCGGAGGCATATGACATCTGCCCCTGTTCTGGCACAGTCAACGAGAGTGTTACCGGCCAGGAGAAGGAATCGGATGTCTGATGTTCGCGGCAGTCGGTGAGGAAATCGATGGTGTCTCCTTTCTCCACATCGACTTGGGAAACGGGCGTGTCCGCAGCGCCGTTATGAACAATCCATTCCCCGAGTTTGCCGGTTCGGCTGGAGAGAATGCGACCCCGGACGCCGTCACCATTGTCGGTGCCGTGACTCAGTTTCCCGGAGATCGTGAGCGTCCCCGAGGAAGGAGCCGTCCAGCGACGGATCACGGCCCGCTCCGGGATATCGGGATGTCCACCCGAGGCGTTTAAGAGGACCCATCCCTGTTGGGGATCGGGGAGCGCGGCTCCGGCCTGCCATTGGGAACCGGTCCAATGGGTCAGAGGAGTGAAGGACGCCGTGTGCCCTGCCTGTTCGTCGAACGCTCCAAAGCCGTAGCTCCAAGTGTCGCCGCTTGGTGGGGAGATGTCGGCCATGAGGTTCTGGACCAATTCGACATCGGTTGGAGGCAACTTGCTTTCAATGGATCCCGCTTCACGAGCCACACGGTCGGCAAGTTTACCAGCTTGGGCGAGGATGAATTCGCCGTTGAGCAACACGAGTGACTGGGTGGCGACGGTGGAGTTCGAGCGGCGCTCGCAGTTCGTTTCCATCACGGGCGCGTCAAAGGTCTGCATCATCGCGACCGGTTGGCTGCGACGGGCCTGGATGTACAAGCTGCGTCGGGTTTGGTCGCCATCGACGACAATCTGTCCCGTTTCGTCTTCTTTGATCTTCAGTGGCGGGCCGAACTGGCTGCGATCGAGACTTCCACTGACGGCCAACATCCGATCACGGAGAGTTTCCGCCTCCAGACGGGCGAGGCCGGGGTTCGGGAGTGGTTTGCCGTGATCGCCGCTAGCGATTGTTGAAGGGGACTGCTGTTGCCAGGTCGCGGACGAGAGAATCGTCCGATGAAGAGCCTTGAGGCTCCAGTTTTGGGCCATGAATTCCGAGGCCAGCCAGTCCAGCAACTCGGGATGGTTCGGACGGGCTCCCAGTTTCCCAAAGTCGGCGGGCGTGGCCACGAGTCCTTCACCAAAGTGATGCATCCAAATGCGATTGACGATCACGCGTGCGAAGAGGGGGTTCTCGGGGTTGGTCAACCACTGAGCAAAAGCGAGCCGACGGCCGGTCGTCGGCAAGGATTCCCGATTGGGAGGAAACAGTGCGGGATCATCCTCGGGGCTGAGGACGGTCAGCCCCGCCGGGAGAACGGTGTCTTTCGGCTGCCGGTAATCCCCGCGGTGGAACAATTTTGTTTCCGGCACATGTCCCGCCGGTTCCATCAGGACGCGAAGAAACTCTTCGGGTGGTTTCTTGGCTCGAATCTCAGCGATTTTCGTATCGAACTCCGCGAGTTTGGGACGGGAGTCGGGAATGTATTGATACAGGTTCCCGGGCGTAATGTTGACGCTGGGATGTTTGGAGAGAAGTTCCTTGTGGGCGTCAGTCCGTTCGTTGGCGGGAGTCTCGTACGCAGTGCGAAGTTCAGCGCGAAGTGGCTCTTCGAACTTCTGGAGTTCCTGGTCGAGAGCCGTCTTCATGTATTCCGCGAGCTTGCCCGCTTTCTCCTTCGCAACGACTTGAACTTCTTCTTCGATCTTTTGAGCGGCGGCTCGATCGGCGGCCGTATACAAGGAGACGCGACGAGCCTGCGGTTGTTTCCAAGCCTGCCAGTCGAGGGCGGGTTCGAAGACGGCTCGCACCGCGTAATAGTCCGTCTGCGGAATGGGATCATACCGATGGTCGTGACACTGCGCACATTGGAGGCTCATTCCGAGCAGCGATGTTCCGACAATCTTCAGCGTGTCCGTCACCACTTGGTTTCGGGCTTCGGGATTGTCGGCTCCACTTCCGGTGCCATCGGCGGCCATCCGCAGAAAGCCGGTCGCGGTGAGCAGGTCGATCTGCTCTGGAGTCAGGTCCCCTTGGATCGGCCCCGCGAGTTCATCCCCAGCAAGTTGCTGAGTGATGAACTGGTCGAACGGAAGGTCCTTGTTTAAAGCCCGAATGACCCAGTCCCGGTACTTCCAGGCCCAAGGACGTTCGGCGTCGGCCGTTGTGAAACCTTCTGAGTCGGCGTAACCGGCAACGTCGAGCCAGTGTCGGCCCCAGCGTTC
>JAGQQQ010000621.1 GCA_020426125.1 Planctomycetaceae bacterium | reverse complement strand
CCGGCGGAATTCGATTCATTACCGGCTGTTCGCGAAAACGGTTCGGGTCGGACAGGCATTTCAGGGGGCGGACTGGCCGATTGCGGTTTCGTTCCGGGCGCGTCAGAGGATTCTGACGACACAGGATCGTCCGGCAGCTCGGGAGCGGCGTCGGGATTCACGGTTCTCTAACCTCGGGATTACGAATGACGTCGAGAAAACCGTTCAATGTAAAGCAATGGAGGCGTTCGGGAAACGGTCTCACGTCGAAAGTCGAAAGCCCAGGTTTTCCGCGGAGTGCCCCTCGCATCCTAGCGCCGGGCAACGGGGGCGCCCGCTCTGAGCAAAGCCCCTCATGAGACCGGGGATTCCTGTGGGGATTACGCGGCCCCCTCGGGAAAATGGTCGATCGCCTCGAATCGGCGTGCCGCCTGCCGGGTCAGGACCAGGCCGATTGCGAGAGTGGCAAGCAGCAGGCCGGACCAGAAAAGCCCCTTTCGAATCACCACTTCATAGGAAGCAGGCGCGAAGTTGTCCGCAAAGACGGCGACGATCGAGATCCACAGAATGATCGCCACAAACATCAAGGCGAACACAATCCCCTTGGCGGTAAAGACGATTGTCGTTCTGAGAAACACTTCGATCCCCTCTTGTTTCAAACGCTGCGGAAACATCAGGAAGATCAGGTTTTCCCATGCATAGATCGTGTAATTGAGAATCGGAAAGCCAATGAGCGATGCGATCAGCAGAATCGCGCTGGGAGGTTGGATCAGACTGGCGACCATGATCATTAAGTATTGAAAGACAGTCGTCAGCACGACGGGCGTGACGAGCTGGCCCGTCACGATCTTCGCCGGGGTGTACGGAAGGAGCTTCAGTCTCATTAAGTGGTCGAAGTCGCGACGAAAGTCGAATTTCAATGCGGCCGGAAGGGCGACGAATGTGTAAAAGACCAACCCTCCCAGAAAGTTGCTGAACAGGAGAGGGCCGTCGAACTTTTTGAGAAACATCGGCATCAAAGTAAACAGGACCGCCGGGATGAAGGCGACGAGAATCGCGCCGAGATACCGTCTCGCTCCCATGTACTGCCGCCAAATGACCGGCCCGGCCCTTTCCAGAACCAGGGAGTCGAGACGAGACATCGAGGTGTGATCGCCTGAAGGTACAGCCGATTGAACCGAACAATCGGCCGAAGCCCGCTTTTCCCGTTGGATGCGATTTCGTTCGGCCCATTCATCGAGCCAGAAAATCGCGCGGGTCGAGATCCAGAAAAGTGCGGTGCTCGCTCCCAAGCTGGAGAATGCGGCCATCGTCATGCGGTCGCTGGTCATCGAGTCCACGATCAATACCGCAGGTGCCGTGAGGAATCGTCCCGTATCGGTCAGAACCAAATCCCTCACTGCGATGAGCAGATTTGAAAACAAGACAAAGACAACGGGGATGGTGTCCTGCGCGTCGGATTGTGTTAGCGAGATCGCCCCTCCGAGGAGGGCCATTCCCAATCCGGCGGCGATGGACACCGTCACACCGCGATAAATCTGATGTTGACGCGCACTCAGAGCCGCAGCGCCAAGATCGCAAGCCAACCTCACCATCTCCACAAGTGCCAGGCCAAGCCAGAGCCCGGAAAATCCAAGCAGAGGAACATTCAGGTCCGGCAACAGAAGGATGGTTCCGATGAGGGCCTTCAATGTTGTCGCAACGAGGACCGTGACCAATCGGTAGCTGACGAGTTGCCGTCTGGAAAAGGGGTAAGCCATCAGGGCATTTGCCTCGGCTTCGGTCCACTCCAAACCGGTTTCCGGTTTTTGCCAGGCGACACGAATCAAATGCCATCCCGCGTATCCGGCCAGCATCACGATCAACCACTGGCGAAAGATTTCCGGATCATACTGTTCTCGAAACAGCATCCCCGCAATGGCGTTTCCGAGCCAGACAACAGCCAGGAATGTGCCGAGCAGAGAGACGGCCAGACGTCGTGGCTTCGTGAAATTTGACACGAGCGACCGGACGCGGCCGACGTATCGCATTTTCAAGAGGCGGGCCAGAGCGGGATGGAGTCCCATGTGCATCTCGTCATTTTGGAAAAATCGTATCACGTTGGACGCCGGATCACGGCCAGCCCGTGCGGGCGGACCATCCGTCGGCTTCAATCAGGTCGAACTCTCCAACAGTTGGCCGGCGTTCGCTTGACTTTCAACCGCTGGGGCATCGGCGGTCGCGTGGAAGAAGATCTGTTCCAACGTCGCCTGATCCTGTGTCGACAGGTAAGACGCCTTCAGATCGTCAATCGGGCCACTGAATCGGACGTGTCCCTGCTTGAGAATGAGAACATGCGTGCAGATGTCTTCCACCATGGCCAGCAGGTGGGAACTGACCACAACGGTCGTCCCGTCGGCCGCGCGCTCCCGAATGGTTTCTTTCAAAGTGCGGATGCCGTGCGGATCGAGACCCGTCATGGGTTCGTCGAGCAAGAGATACTTTGGATCGTGCAGATAGGCGCAACAGATCGCGAGCTTCTGCTTCATTCCTCTGGAAAGTTCGCTGGGGCGATTGCCCCGTTTCCCATCGATTTCGAATCGGCGCAGCAGTTGTTTCCCTTTGTCCTCCGCATCTGAAATGCGAAAAACCGCCGCGGTGAAAGCCAAGTGCTGCTCCACCGTAAGTTCCGGAAACAGAGGCGGCTCGTCCGGCAAATAGGCAAGGCGGGTCTTCACGGCGATGGGATCATGTTCCACATCGATTCCGTCGACGGAAATCTTCCCGGACGTCGGGGTCACCAGACCACACATCGCCCGCATTGTAGTCGTCTTGCCAGCTCCATTGGGCCCAATGAGTCCCAAAATCTGTCCTGATTGCACCGACAGCGACAAGCCGTCCACGGCGACCGTCCCCGCGTAGACCTTCCGAAACTCGTCCAACTCAATCACTTCACCACCCCCGATTGACGATTTCGCACCACTAGCGAAATCTAGGTCATGGTTGGTGAGGCGCTCCGTTGATTTTTGACTGCCCGCTGACACAGACGGAAAATGAATGCGAAATTTGCTCGACGCGTTCGAGGGGTTCAACCGGCTTGATCGGAAGAACCCCTCTACACCCTGTTATTTTCCGCGAGGAACAGCCGGATGGGGCATCCAGTCCCGTTTTCGACGGGAATCGCTCAGTGGACCTGATCTCACGAAGTCTGACGGTGAGCGAATTCGAGGACCGAAGATTGTCTTCCTCGCTGGGAAACAGAAAGAGTTGGCTTGACTTTGAGATTCCAGCTGGATCCCTCGGATGTCCGGGCCGGATCATCGGAGAACCTGCGCTTGAAACGATTGCTCTTCGCTGCCGTTCCAGCTTCAAAGTTGCCATTCATTCGACGGCTGGTTCTTCCGACTCACTTTGTTCAGTTTGTTCGAATTGAGAATTGAATTCCCGTTCGGCTGCCGCATTGGTGTCCGCCATTTGCCGAATCTCTTCCACTCGCTTTTGATCCTTTCTGGCCAACTCCAACTTGCCAAGCCTCTCATAGGCAACGGCTCGTTGTTCGCGAGCGGGGAGGAACTGTTGATCGAGCCGAAGCGCCTCGGAATAACTCTCGACGGCGTCCTCGAACAGATCGGATTCCAGGCAGATATTTCCGCGAACAAGCCATGATTCTGAATTCCCCGGATCGATCTTCAACGCGGCGTCCACGTCATCCAGCGCCGCCTGCGCGTCGCCGCCGTCGTGCCGGGCCAATCCCCGGTTCCGTAGTGCCAGGACATCGTCTGGCATCACTTCCAGGACTCGCGTAAATCCCGCCACGGCGTCGTCAAAACGTTCCAGACGAGCCAGAACGACCGCCCGATTGTTCAATGCCTCCCGCCAGTCAGGGTTGTACCGAACCGCCTGCTCATAATCAGACAAGGCATCTTCTAAGCGGTCAGCTCGTTCGTATACCAGAGCCCGCTCATAGTAGAGTTCGGCATTTTGAGGCTCCGCCCGAATGGCTGTTTCGAGGGCTTCCAGGGCTTCCGTGAGACGGTCCCGATCCCGATTGATACGCCCCCTCTCGATCAGCACCTCCGGACTGTCGGGGGCTGGCTGGCACCCTGTCGAGACGAGGGCCATGCCTGCCACTCCCAACACGATTGTCAATCGAAAAAATCGGAATGAGGAAACCATCAGATTGGGAATTAACGGTTGAGGATTCATATTGATTATTTAGTCAAATTCAATCGGGGGAATTCGTTCCGGCTTAAGAACGGGAGCCAGATTTGCCGGTCTGCTTCTGTTTGAGTTTGCCTGCGGGGATGGGACCGAGTTCCCATTTCGGAAAGGCCTCTCCCCAAGACGAGGTCACTTCGCGGACAATCTCGTCCGTCACGGGTCCCCCTGCCACGATGCGATGTTCCTCGGAGTTGCGCCAAACGTTGTCCTGCTTTTGCCCTGTCCCCAGCACAAGAACGGAAGTCGGCGCTTCTTCTCCGCCGCACAAAAGCAGTTGCCGGAAAGCTCGATAATCCGCAACATCTTCCCGGTTCGTCAGAAGCATCACAACAGCATCAGCCGGACGAACGGACAACATCGAGCAAGCCGCCACGACGTCCACTGCCAGACGGCACTCAAAGCCATGTTTCGTTAACTCATCCTGAAGTTCCAAACTTCGACGATTCTGGTTTGCCAGAAGGACCAGGCGGAGCCGCTCCCCTTGCAAGCGATCGGTCGTCACGAAGGGCCAGGACACCTCTGGGGCCTTGCGGACTTCCCGCCACCAGTCCGCGATTGAATAGATCGCTTTGACTTGAGGGACAACCTCGGAGGACTGCCCCTGAACCAACAGGGCAATTCGGTCGGTGGGATCCCAAGCCTTGATCCAGGAAGCTGTTGAGAGGCTGGCCCTGTTGGACTGATCCACCACGACCTCGCGTTCCCCCAGCGCTGGCAAGGAATTCCACAGTTTCGTAAAGATTCGCTGATACAACTCCGGCGGAAAATACATCGTGTATGCAAAAATCATGATGAGACCGAAGGTCCAGAGTCCCATGAAACCTCCGATCCCCAAGTGCATCAGCACGCCCATCAGAAGGATCCAGGGTCGCAGGGCGGGAACCCAGATCAGAGCGATAAAGGTGACTTCCCAGATGATCGTCACGTGCGTCACGATATCCGAGATCCAGGGATGCCAAGCCACCCACAAGAGATCATGTGTCTTGTATTCGCCATTACTCAGGGCGTACCAGAACGCCCGACCGTCCCACCAGGTGGTCCCTTTCAATTTTCCGAAACCAGCCCAAAGATAGACGCAACACATGTGGATCTGGACCAGTCGAGTCGCGACTCGGGTGGCGACAGACGCCGCAACGGGATTCGGTTTCCAGACTCCCCGAAGTTTCAGGGACCGAAGGCCGGTTCGATACCGTTTCCAGAGTCGGTCCACCGAGAACGTCCCCCCGGAATCGCCGATCGCGCAGTAGAAGGTCAAAAATGCGTTGATCTGGTCGAGTCCGAAGTTCGCGTCAACGGCCCGGTTTGCATAGGAAATGCAAATCAGAAACGCGAGCCAGGAGGTAATTCGTGTGAAAACCCCAAGGACGTACAACGTCAGAATCGCCAAGCAAATGTTATGAGCAAGCCGCAAATGTTCCGTTGGCACCCACCACCAGAAAGAGAGTGCCGTGCTGTCGATCAACTGCGACTGCACCAGCAGTGGATCCTGGTAGCCATGGGGACCGAAGAATGCCTCAAGCTTGATTCCCCAGACAATGGTCGTATAGACCAGCATCGCTCCCGAGAGGATGCGCAGAAACGCAATGGCCTCGGGCCGCTGAGGATGAAACCAGAACCAGTCCCACGCTTTCCACATCCGCGATACTGATGACTTGAAAGACTGCAGGGCGGAGTCAGCTAGAACTCGTTCCATTCGTAGTGCCCAACCTTTTGTTCGAGATACAATTCGGGTTCTTCCAGCGAATAGCCGGCCCGAATCCATTGCGTGTCCGGGAGAAAGTGCGTCACTTGAGTCAGATCGACCGAAACGGCATCGTGCTCTTGACAAATCTGGCGTGCGAATGCGGAGGCCATCAGAGCGCGAGAACGAGGTTCATAATCACCCATCCGCCCAAATTGTTCGGTTAACATGAAATGTCGGTGATAGAGCAACCTGGGAAATTGCACATTTTTGTCGGGGATTTGCCCGGTGATTTTTCTCCCATCTTTCAGATTCGCTTCGTATTTGATGAGCGTGCTGGAACCTGGATCGGGAGCAAAGAAGTGGTTCCCCTGGTTCATGTTCACGAGCTGCAGATACGGACCGACCAGCAGCCAGCTATTGCGAACAAGATCGGAAGACGGGGGAACGGACGCGGGGGCAATGAGAAGCCCGAAAACATGATAGGCCAGGAACAAGCTGACAGGGATTTTCCATCTTAAGCTCCCCGTCGAATCACGATTGATTCGATCGGAAGCTTCGCAACTGCAGTTCGAGCGGGGAGTGGTTGGTGTCTCAAACACGGGCCATCAACCCTTATCAACAAACGAGGGGGGAGGGAGGCCTGCTCTCCATCAGTTGCAGAGCGGACCCGAAAATGGGAGGGAATTATGCCGGAAGACCGTATAAACGCCAAAATCGGATTCCCAAATTCCCGGTTGAGACTTCATCCAGAGATGGGACTCAACTAGGGGAAGATTGGAACCGATTCGGCAACCGCGCATTGATAAAGGACATGGAGTCCGCGGCGTTCCCTCCCTCCATGTCCTTCAGTAATTTGATTATCAGCATTTCGGGCTGACAAACTTGATGAACCTCTGCTCGCTCCCTCAATTGTTCGAGGTCATGCTACCTACAATCGGAAGAACTCTTAGTATCCGCTGGAGCCATAGCTACCATAAGATCCGCTTGATCCACTTGATCCGCTCGACCCACTTGAGCCTCCGCTGGATCCCCAAGATCCCGACGAACCACGGTGACGACGGCCGCCGCTTGAACCCCAGCTACCGCTGGACCCACTGCTGCCGCTCGATCCACCGCTGGAGCTGTAGCTTCCGCTAGAACCACTCGAACCATGAGAACTGTAGCTTCCGCTGGAGCCTGAGCTTCCGCTGGAACCGTGCGAAGTGTATCCACCGCTCGATCCCCAGCTTCCGCTAGAACCCGAACTACCACTCGAACCTGAGCTTCCGCTCGAACCCCACCGGCGACCAGCTTCCGCTTCACCGATGGCCATCGCCAAAACGGCGAACAGCGTCAGTGCTGTAAAAATTTTCGACATGTGCCTTACCTCGACTGAAACATGAACAGGAACAATTACCGCCGCAGAGAGCGAGGGGTTTGGACAGGCATCATCCATGATAGGAAACGATTCCACGAATCTGGCAGCCGCGTTTCGCCCGCATCGCCGCATCGTTTCACATCCGGAAACCCACTTCCAACCCTCTGGTCATCTGCTTTGGTCCACGTGACTTTTCGAATTTATCAGCGCGAAAGTGGATGTCAAGATACGTTACCTAGAAAAGATGGACGCCATTAGAAAAAATGAGTCGCCTTTTCCGATCAGGATGCAAAAGACGTTGAGGTTGAATTCGATGTCTAAAGCGTGTAGGACTCCTGGGAGAAACTCAATGAGTAGGAGCTTTACGGGATGTGTGACGCCAGTAACACGAATGTGATTCAAATGGGCGTTCGCCGAAGTGGTCTCGAAGTCAACATGGGAGGGGCATCGATTCCCATTGCTTTCGAAAGCCAGTTCTCACGTTGGGAGCATCTGTCGACCTTCGCAGAATCTTCGAGACACGGCGGTCGGGAGACAATTTGAACTTCGCGATGCCGGACGAGACGGACAAAACGAATTCGAGTTGGTCGCCCAATAGATTCCGTTCACGGCGCTGTGTTGCGAGTCAGATCGAGCCAAACTGAACTCTCTGGCAATGACGTCAGACCTTGCCTGATCGAATCTGGCGAGAATTTGCGGACCGCCGACGAATTCGATTGATCCGCGAAAATCCGAGTCCGCGTTCCGGGTCCGCCATCGCCCCCTCTTGACCTTTGAGTTGAATTTCGAGCGACTCTCCACTCGCATTCATTTCAGAGAGGGAAACTCGCCCCTCATTTTGCTGATCGAAAGAGTTCTTGTTATCGTGGAATCAACCAAACTTGTTTGAGTCCGAACATCTCGATCGTGGATTTGGAATGACTATGTTCCCCCCTTGGCTCAACCTGAGATCTCTTCTCGCGCAGAGAGAAAGGCCTCGGACGCCATCGCCTTTCGTGAAATCCCCGTTCGGAGCCCTCCATCTGATGTTGGTCCTCTGCGTCTCGATTCTCTCCCGAGGATTAAGTGCGGAAGTCCCCGATTTCGACCAAGACATTCTCCCCATCTTGGAGACGTATTGCATTGACTGTCACGGCCCCGACACGGCGGAATCCATGTTCCGAATGGACTCCGAGTTGCATGCTTTGCGAGGAGGGGACTCGGGAGAGAAGGCGGTTGTTCCTGGAAACAGCAGCGTCAGCTATTTGATTGAAAGGATTCAGCAGAAAGATCCTTCTCAGCGAATGCCACCGGACTCCAATCCGTTGCCGGAAATCGCGGTGTCGGTCTTGCGACAATGGATCGATGACAAGGATCGTTGGCGGGAGATGGAACTCCAACTGGAGTCCGAAGGACTGGATCACTGGTCCCTTCAACCTGTGAAGCAACCAACACCTCCCTCACAATCGGGACATCCGATTGACAGCTTCGTCCACCAGAAATTTCGAGATATGGGGTTACCCTCGTCGCCACCCGCCGAACGTCGCAAACGAATCCGCCGCCTCTTTTTGGTAATGCATGGCCTTCCTCCCCAAGAGGACCAGATTCAGTCCTTTGAAACGGACACTCGCGAAGATGCCTGGGACCAATTGGTGGAAGATGTGCTCGCATCCCCTCGGTATGGAGAACGTTGGGCCGCGCACTGGTTGGACCTTGTTCGATTCGGAGAGACCCACGGCTTTGAAACGAACCGCGAACGGCCACACGCTTGGCACTATCGCGATTGGGTGATCAAATCGTTGAATGACGACAAACCGTATGATCAATTTATTCTGGAACAACTCGCGGGGGATGCGTTGGGGGCCGACGTGGGCACCGGATTCCTCGTGGCGGGACCCTATGACTTGGTGAAAGGACAGGATCCGCAGTTGCGATTGATGCAGCGGCAGGACGAACTCGCGGACATGATCAATGCGACCGGCACCGCCTTTCTCGGGCTGACGCTTGGCTGCGCCCGGTGTCACAACCATAAGTTTGATCCCGTTACCCAGACGGACTACTACTCGCTCCAAGCGGTCTTTGCCGGAGTTCAACACGCCGACCGTCCGTTGTCATTGCCTGACTCTGAACAGTCTCGGATCGCCGAATTGGATCAAGAGATTGCCTCGTTGTGGGACAAACTCTCGGAGTTCTTTCGACCAGCGGTCACAGCCACGCTCAACGAGGAGAAGTTCGAGCCGACGGAAGTGCGGTTCGTCCGTTTCACAATGGACGAGACGAACCAATCGCAACCGTGTATTGATGAATTGGAGGTCTTCTCGGCTGATCAGAATGTGGCCCTGGCCAGTCTGGGAACCCAGGCAAGTTCCAACGGGGATTTCCAACATCCGCTCCACAAGTTGGAACACATCAACGATGGAAAGTATGGAAACGCCCGAAGCTGGATCGCCGCGAAACCGACCGGAGGATGGGTCCAACTCGAGTTTCCGGAACTCCGATTGATTGATCGCATCGTCTGGGCTCGCGACCGCGAGGGCCGTTACGCCGACCGTCTGGCGATCTCCTATCAAATCGAAGGCTCGCGAGACGGCCAGGCTTGGCAACTGCTCTCCAGTTCCGCGGATCGACTCCCCTTTCAGCAAAAAGCCGACGTGGCCCCCGACTTTGATTTTTCCGGAGTCCCCGATCAGCAAGCTCAGCAAGGGCGAAAGTGGCTGTCCCGTTTGAAGTCCTTATTGGAAGAACGGAAAGCGGTCGCCCAACCTCCGCTGGTGTATGCCGGGACCTTCCAACAACCAGGACCAACTCATCGGCTGTATCGCGGAGAGCCGGGATCGCCTCGCGAGCAAGTTGTTCCGGCCGCGATTGAATCGCTCTCAGATGTGTCGCTGTCGGCAGATTCCCCGGAACAGGAGAGACGGCTGGCCATCGCGAAGTGGATTGCTTCCGATGAGAATCCGCTGACGGCCCGTGTCATCGTCAATCGAATCTGGCAATTCCATTTCGGGACCGGGATCGTCGACACTCCCAGCGACTTCGGAGCGAACGGCACTCCCCCGACTCATCCGGAATTGTTGGACTGGCTGGCAAGTGAATTGATTGCGCACGACTGGTCACTCAAGCACATTCATCGTTTGATTCTGACGTCGGAGACTTGGCAACAGGACAGCCGTCCCCACGAGCAAGGAATGCGAATCGATGCCGACTCTCGGTTGCTCTGGCGGTTCCCCCCCCGTCGTCTGGAAGCCGAGGGAATTCGCGATTGCATCTTGTTCGCGACGGGCAAACTCGACCTCAGAATGGGGGGGCCCGGGTTCAGTGCCTTCGAAGTCGAAGCTGAGAATGTCCGTCACTATCACCCCAAGCAAGACTTTGGCCCCGAGGATTGGCGGCGGATGGTCTATATGACCAAAGTCCGCCAGGAACGGGACGCCGTCTTCGGAGTTTTCGATTGCCCCGATTGCAGCCAGGTTGTCCCCAAACGAAGCCGCTCGACGACTCCGTTGCAGGCGTTGAATCTGCTGAATAGCCGGTTTGTCATGCAGCAGGCGGAGTTTCTCGTGGACCGACTGGACCACGAAGCGGACGAGCCGTCAGAAAAGGTTTCCCGAGCCTATCAGCTCTGTTTTGGCCGTTTGCCCGATGACGAGGAAGTCCAAACGGCTCTGGCGTTCATCGAGGACGCCGGCTGGGTGCAGTTTGCCCGAGCCATGTTCAACGCAAATGAATTCGTGTTCATTCCGTAATGCGCGGCCATGGACCCGCAACCAAAGAGGAGAACCTGATGAGGCCACGAGGGGCCAGGGGTTGGGGGACAGGGACGAAGATGGGCCGTATCGATTCTTAACTTGGAGTTTCCGCACCGAACAAGTCGCCGGAATCTTTGGAGTGCGGGGACTCGTCACCGCTTTCCTTTTCACGCGGCTTCAATTCAAGAGAATGACGGCGTGACGACACGAAGACTTCGCTTGAAAGAAAGCTCCGACGAGTCGGAGCACTCCACAGGAGAACGTTCGCAATATGCCCAGATTTTCACTGGGAAGTTACTCGTTCCTTTTTCCTTTGCAGTCCACAAAACACGGTGACCATCGATAACTCGCGCTGTTCTCAAAACGAACGAAAGATTTGAATCGGTGACGGTCACGTCGCCTTCCCACTTTTGACGAGAACCATGGAATTTCCAACACGACGACAATTGTTGATCAACACCGCCAATGGACTCGGTGGAATCGCCTTGGCCAGCCTGCTGCATGAACAGGGACTCTTGGCGGCGACGAAATCTCCCTTGCGCCCGAAGATCGATCCCGCGCGGCCCTTCGCGCCGCGAGATCCCCATTTCCCGGCAAAGGCCAAAAACGTCCTGATGATCTTCTGTTCGGGGGCGTGCAGCCAGATCGACACGTTCGACTACAAACCCGAACT
>JAGQQQ010000620.1 GCA_020426125.1 Planctomycetaceae bacterium | reverse complement strand
ACTACCTCCGCAGCAACGAAGATCCCGTTGAGGTGATCAACAAACTCGGCCAGCGTGTGTTCGGCGTCCACTTCAAAGATGTCCGCACGATTCACAGCGACGAGGAGAAAGCGGAGCTGCTGAAGGAACTCCCCAAGAACCGCGCCAATCAGTTGGAACGGGAAGGCAAAATCTTCACGATCCTCGGCGAAGGAGAACTCAACGTCGTTGGCTGTCTCCGGGCGCTACGAAACCTGAACTATCAGCGGAATATCTCGCTCGAATACGAAGAGAACCCGCAAAATCCCCTGTCCGATATCGAACTCTGTCTCGCGGCTGTCCGAGAAGGGGTCGCCTATCTCGACGATCCAGAGGATGGCTTCGTGTCCCTGTGGGACGGCAAGACGTTCGACAACTGGAAGATCAACGAGAACAAGGAGACCTGGAAGATCGAGGACGGGGTCATCGTCTGCAACGGCGACCGCAGCCACGTGTTCTATATGGGACCGGAAGGACCGTTCAAAAACTTCGAACTGAAAGTGGACGTTAAAGCTCAACACGAGAGCAACGGCGGGATTTACTTCCATACGAAATATCAGGACGAAGGCTGGCCTCGTGCCGGGTTCGAGACCCAGGTTAACAACACCTATCACCACGATCCCCGGAAAACCGGCAGCTTGTACGCCGTTCAAGATGTCAATCGCCAACTGATCCCCGACAACACGTGGTGGACGCAGCACGTGATCGTCAACGGCAAACGGGTCATCGTCAAAGTCGATGGCAAGACCGTCGTTGATTACACCGAACCAGAAGGCGTGAAGCCGGCCACGCCCGAGTTCGCCCGCATCCTGGGGGAAGGGACGTTCGCGTTGCAGGGACACGATCCCGGCAGCACAGTCGCCTTTAAGAACATTCGCGTGAAGAAACTGCCTGGGTAATGGTTGCAGCGACAATCGTTTGGAGATTTGCAAGCCGTCCGTGGTCGCTCGACTGCGGACGGTTTGTCCTTCTCGTGGTTTGCTGGATGGGGGTGGTTTCCGACGTTTGCCAAGCGGAGCCGTTGCAAGAAGTCGAGCCGTCGCAGGCTCACTGGCGGCATCCTTTCGCAATCGCCCTGTCTCCCGACAGGCCGCTGCTGATCACCGCCAACGAGCGTTCGAAGTCATTGACATTCGTGGACAGCGCGGAGGAGTCGACGCTGGCGGAGTATCAACTCCCCGGACAACCGGCAGGGTTGGGTTTTCTGAACTCCAATCAACTCGCAGTGGCTGATGTCGAGAATTCGTGCGTGCTTCTCATTGATGTCAGTCCCGTTCCCCGAATTGTGAAAAGGCTCACCTGTCCGGAGCCGCCGACAGGGTTGGCCGTTTCATGGGATCGCCGTTCGTTCGCCGTTTGTTCTCAGTGGCGGCGGACGGTGTCCCTCTTTCGTCTGTCTCAGGACGCGATTTGGGAGAGAACGGATGTCTCCCTGGGAGAGACTCCCGGGGCCATGAAGTTTCATCCTTCCGGGCGGTCGCTCCTCGTCGCAGATGCCTTCGGCGGGAAACTTTGGATTGTGGGGCTCAACGGAAAGATTCTGGCCCAGCAGTCGATTGACGGTCACAACATCCGGGGTATGGCATTCCCATCCGACGAGACGTTGATCGTTACGCATCAGATTCTCCATGCCGATGCCCCGACGACCGCTAACAATATCGCCGCAGCGATGGTAATCGAGAACGTCACTTACCGATTCGCATGGACGGAAACGGAAGACCGAAGAATCGCGCTGGAATCGACTGGAATTCGGGAGATTGGTGTTCCGTCCCATGGGGCGGCCGACCCGGCGGGGATCATCACACTCGATTCGGGAGAATCCTGGGTTTGTCTAGCGGGAGTCGATGAAGTCGCCCGTTTGAGTCTCTCTGGTGAGACGCAGGAACGGCTGTCCGTGGGAGATCAACCAGTCGCGTTGGTTCACTCGATTCAGACGGGAAAGATCGTGGTACTCAATCGATTGAGTGATTCCCTGACATTCATTGATCCCGAATTGCGATCAATTTCCAAAGAATTGTCGCTGGGGGAAACCCCACCACTCGGTCCGCAGGAACGGGGAGAACGGCTGTTTTTCGAGGGCCAAGTCAGTCGGTTCGGATGGATGAGTTGTCAAAGTTGCCATCCACACGGCCACTCTCCCGATCTGCTGGCAGACACCTTCGCGGATGACTCGGCTGGCGCACCAAAACGAATTCTCTCCCTCTTGGGAGGACGTGACAGCAACCCCTGGGGCTGGAATGGGGCGTTCCGTTCGCTCCACGATCAGGTGCAAAAATCGAGTGTGACTACGATGCGCGGCCCCGGTTTTTCCCCTCGGGAGACGATGGACGTCGTCTCATATCTGCATACTCTGCCGTTTCCTCCGCCATTCCGACCGGTCGTTGCAGAAGCGGATGAGGAGGTGGTTCGCCGTGGAAAGGACATTTTCGAATCGCAAGGCTGTGTCCGTTGCCACGTCCCCCCACTCACATTGACCTCGGATACTGTGTACGATGTGGGCCTCACGGATGAAAATGGCTTGCGAAAGTTCAATCCCCCCTCGCTACGAGGAGTGGGATATCGCAGGCGATTGTTCCATGATGGCCGTGCCCAGTCACTTCTCGCCGTTTTTGAGGAATTCGGCCACGGTCTCACGAACGCCCTGACCGATGCGGACCAAACCGCGCTGATTCGATACCTTCAGAGCCTTTGAACTCAACTTTTTAACAAGTCACGACTTGAAACGATGTCCGACTGGAACCGACTCTCCCAGCAATTGCTTCGTGACTGTCAGTCGGCGGGACTCAGCCATTTGCCGCGAGTCGCTCCGCTGGTGCTGGATTCGGATTCGCGTCCGAAACCGCCTCCGTCCGTCTCAACTCCCAAATCCCAAGAATCCATGCCGAAGAAGAAGGCCGCTCCAACTCCCGTGCTCCAGCCCCAACCGAAATTCGAACCGACGGGGAACCGCGAGCAAGATTTGGAGAAACTCGCGGCGTGTGTCGCCGACTGTATTCGCTGCCCGGAGTTGGCAAAGACCCGGACGCAGACCGTCTTCGGAGTGGGGGACCCGCAGACGAAGGTGATGTTCCTCGGCGAAGCGCCGGGCGCGGACGAAGACAAGCAGGGAGAACCATTCGTCGGCCGGGCCGGTCAACTGCTCAACAAAATCATCGCGGCCTGTGGCTGGACGCGAGAAGAGCTTTATATCTGCAATATCCTTCGCTGTCGTCCTCCGGGGAATCGGACCCCCAACGAAACGGAAGCCGCGAATTGCCGCGAATATCTCGACGGACAGATTGCCGTCGTCGATCCGGAATACATTGTCTGCTGGGGATCCTGCGCCGCTCAGAATCTCCTCGCGACGAAGGAACCCATCGGCCGGATGCGACAACGGTTCTTTCAATACGGCAACGCCAAGGTTCTGTGCACGTATCATCCTTCCTATCTGCTCCGCAATCCGGCTGCCAAAAAACCGGTCTGGGAGGACATGAAGTTCCTGCTGAGTGATATGGGTCTCACTCCGCCGAGTGAGAGTTGACATGGCTTCGTTCTAACCTCGATCTCCTTCGCCCCTCGACTTCCCATGCGCCTCCTCGTTACCGCTGGTCCAACACGCGAATACCTCGACGATGTCCGTTACTTGTCCAATGCCAGTAGCGGACGGATGGGGTACGCAATCGCGGAGGCAGCGGTTCAAGCGGGTTGGGAAGTCGAACTGTTGAGCGGGCCGGTCGATTTGTGCCCCCCGGACGGATGCCGTGTTCATGGCGTCGAGACCACTCGGGAGATGCGGGATGCCGCAGTCGAACTTTTTCCGCATTGTGACGGCGTCATCGCCGCTGCGGCGGTCTGCGATTACAAACCTCGCGAACGGATCGCCGGAAAGTTGTCGAAAACGGGCGGACCGATCACCATCGAGATGATTGAAACCGATGATGTGCTGGCGGAACTCGGACAGTTGAAGGGGGGGCGGTGGGTTGTGGGTTTCGCACTCGAAGCGCAAAATCCGCGAGAGAACGCACTCCAGAAACTCCGTCGCAAGAATTGCGATTGGATCGT
>JAGQQQ010000619.1 GCA_020426125.1 Planctomycetaceae bacterium | reverse complement strand
ATCCAGATGAGTCGTGCGGTCCACCTGGACCGGCAGAAGTTTCCTTTTCCTCAGCGCTTCATTGAGAGTGAGTCGAGGCGCCGGAAACGCTGAGTGCGGATGAAGCACGTAATTCAGTCGAGCGGCCCAGTCAGCGTAGTCGAGATAGCGGTTCACGACTTCTGGTGATGGCGCCGCTCCAGTACGGACATCGTAATTCATCGAACTGCCACGGAATTGCAACGTCTGCGATTCTTCAAGGAAATTCTTCTGGAAGTCCGGCTGTAATTGAAATCGGATTGTCGCGGCCAACCGCGCGTTTTCCTCGCTGTTTTTCGACGCCAGCTCACGGATATACTTAACGGATTCCTGTTGGGCCGCTTCCAGAAAATGATTCAGTTCGGCAAAGGGGACCTCCGTCGCGGAAAAGTCCTTCCCAAGAATGATGAACCGATGGTGGCTGGGTTCGTAAATGACGACCTCGCCAATCTCTTCCATGTAGTCGTAGACTTTTCCCGCGTGAAAGAGGGTCAGGCTACTGGAAAGGATCGTAGGCGATTCGCCTTCATGTGAGACATTCACAACGCTCGTATAGACTCGGAGATCCTGGCCTCGAGTCACTTGAGCGGGAAACAAGGCGCAGACGGCAACCGCCAGACACAACATGGTCGATTTCGACACGAGAAAACTCCGTCGAATGAGTTAGAATTATGACCGAAAAAGCGGCCTTCGGTCGGTCCATCAGATTTTTACATGACGACCAACCGCGATTAGGGTATTGTCGGAGACGGAGTTTACCCTGCCTCAACGAATCGCCACAAGATGAAGTTCACGGGGCCTCGTTCGCCGAGGTTTGGAGAATCCTGGAACGGAAATGGAGAACTGGCAGTGCGAATTCAGACGATCGAGACCTTTTGTGCGAGGATTCCTCTCAAACAGGAACGACGAATGGTCTCCGCGCTCGGGCGGCACGACCATTCCGATTTCGTTCTTGTCCGGCTGACCACAGACGACGGGCTCATCGGCGCCGGGGAGGCGACGGTGACACCACGCTGGAGCGGGGAAACCGTCTGGGGAGCGGCCGCGATGATCGATCGGCTGTTCGCCCCCGCGCTTACGGGAATGAATTGCGACGATCTTGATTCCATCGAACAGCGAATGGATCAACTCGCTATCGGCAACTGGTTTGCCAAGGCCGCGATCGAGATGGCTTGTTGGGATGTCCTGGGACAGGCGGCGGGAAAACCGGTTTTCGAGTTGCTGGGGGGAGCCGTACGCCCACTTCAGATTCGTAACCGATTCTCGCTCGGAGCGTATGAGCCGGACGTGGCGGCCGAAAGAGCAGCCAGATTGACTGAGGCCGGATTTCAGACGATCAAAGTGAAAGTGGGGGGAAAACCTGGAGATGATCTCGAACGGGTTCGGGCCGTCAGAAGGGCAATCGGCGCCGAGTGCCAACTGACGATCGACGCAAATGGCGGATGGAACTTCACCCAGGCACACTGCTTCCTCAAGGAAGCCGAAGACCTGGACATTGCCTGGGTGGAGCAGCCGCTCCCCCGAGGAGATTACACTGAGACGAAGAAGTTAAAGGAACGGCATTCCATCAAAGTTCTTGCGGACGAGAGTTGCTTCGATGAGGTGCAGATGCGGGAGTTGCTGATACACGAATGTTGTGACGCGGTCACACTCTATCCCGGCAAGCATGGAGGGCTCCGCAAGGCCCGGTCTCTCGCTGCTTTAGCGGCCAAAAGCGGAATTCCCTGCACAATTGGATCGAATCTCGAATGGGACGTCGGTGCCGCGACTATGATGCAATTTATTGTGTCAACGAAAAATGTGATGATCGAAGCGATACCCGGAGATTGCCTCGGGCCTACGTATCATGAATTCTCAATCGTCCGAAACCCTCTGGAGATTGACGGGCCGATGACCACACTTCCGGACTCGCCCGGTCTCGGAGTGGAAGTCGATTGGGAACTCGTGGAACGGCATCGATTGATATAGCCCGAGTGGCGCACTGAGTTCAAATGGAAACGCCTCCATTGGCTCAGAAGTTGGGGGAAACAACTCAACTTTTTCGCAGCGGAGGCGTTTGATGGCCCGGACAGAGTGAACTCGGCAGTTGGAACTGTTTGAAGTCGGTCGGCAGCAGGTGACGGTCACCTTTGAAGAGGAGTAGATCGTTTCCGGTGCGGGGCTGTTGCCGGTGCGACAGTGGGATTTGCCGTTGGGAATCCTGGCGGAAGCAGCGCGGCGGCTACCCGAGGCGTGAACGGTTACGCGACGGTCAGCACTCCGTCACTGCCCGGCCCCCGGAGTGCGTCGAACCGACGGACGAGTTCATGCCCGTTGGTCCGTGAAACGGAACCCGAAGAATGCAGTGGGAACGGGATCATGTGAAACCCTTTCAGCAGTTTTGCAGGCTGAGTGAGCCGAAGGGCGTAACCCTGCAATCCCCGTCCAACTTGCGCTGGGTCCCGCTTTGCTCGAACCCGCCTACGGCGTTTTTAACGAAGTCAGATAGGCGAGAAGATCGGCGAGTTCGTTGGCGGTCAGGTCTTTGACAAGGAGGTCGGGCATCAGCGATTTGGATTGCGGGATCGCGACTTCCACTTCGGTGAGCGCGAGTGTGACATCCTTCGCGGAGGAATCACGGATTGTCAGGTTCTCGGGTGTCCGATGGACGACAATTCCCGAGAGAATGCGGCCATCTTTCGTCTCAATCACCGTCGTTGCATACTTCGGATCGATTTTCAAAGACGGCTGGAGAATGCTCTCCAGAAGTTGCTCTTTCGTCCGTTCGCGAGCCACCGAGGTCAGATCCGGGCCGACCTGTTTCCCGTGGTCCCCGATGCGATGGCAATTCCGGCAGGAAAGTCCCTCCGCATGGAGAAAGAGTTGTTCTCCTCGCTGCGCATCGCCTGCGTGGGCAAGGATCGCTGCCGCGTCGACCTGTTCGCCCAATCTTGGTTGTCGTTGATGGGCAGGAATCAACCGCTCGTAAAGGCCCCGGTGATGCGGCGGGCTACTCTCCGCGAGCGTCAGGGCGATTTCGGTTACCGTGTCGCTCTTCAATTTCTCCCGGATGCGGTCCGTGAACTCCAACGCCAGGTTTGTGTGGGCATTCAATTGCGTCTGAACTTCAGGCGTGACGGGACTTCGTGAAATCTCTTGGAGCAGAGGGGATTGATGCGAATCGTCTGGGGATGGCTCAAGGGACACAATCCAGTCCCGTATCAGCTTCAAGCCGCGTTCATCGACGTTCCGCGTCCCGATGTGCGGCATGTGTCCTCGTCCAACGGTCGCCAAACGGTAGTACAACACCGATCGATACGGATCGCCCGGAGTGATGATCTTCCCCTCGGGGAGTCCGAAGGCTCCCTGCGTGGGAAGTTCATGGATCGCATTCATTTGGTCGTTGGCATGCTCGAAAGGAAACTCAATGCGCGCCGTGCCGCCGCCTTGTCGACGGTGGCAGTGGGCACAATTGATCGCGAGGTAGGACCGAGCGCGGGCTTCGAGGTCTTGTGACCCGTCGTAAGGGTCGACCATCGCCGTCTTCAGATCGGCTTTCGGCAGGTCATTGGCGAAGACTTTCCATTCGGACCATTGATCAAGGAGATTCTGAACGCCCCCCAGCGAGTGATTCAAATTGGGGAGCGAGATGCCGATTGTGAATCCCGCCGGTGGCATGTGGCACGAGAGACACTCCGCCCGCGAGTGAATACGCCAAGGTCGTGGGGGGCCATCCGTTTGGGGAATCTCGAGATCGCGGCCTTCCTTTTCCACAAGTTCGGCATCGGTCTGCTCCTCATTCCACGCGTAGCTATAGGCCCGCCATTCGTCACCGTCGAAATGCAGAATCTGTGTTTCGATATTTCGGTTGTCGAGAGAAATGGTCTTCGCGACGACGGTATCTTGCGGATACTTCCAGTGCTCTCGGTTGCGGACGACTTGAATGGAACCCTGATCGGGAATCGCCAGCCAGCGTTGGGCTTCGGCTCCATCGGCAAACATCTCCGCATTCAAGGCATAAGGGAGCACACCCGGAGCAGGGTGTTGATCGGCGGTCGAGGCGAAGAGTCCCGTTTGACTCAGTTTCCTGGGGAATTCGTGTGTCTCCGATGGCGCGGGGCGAGGGATGAGGCGATAAAAGCCGCCCGCATAATCGACGATCACCAGTTCTCCATCGGCATCGAGGCCGAACGTGATGATTGCGAGCGAGGTATCCGCCAGTTCCTGATGCCAGGTCGGGGAATTGCCCTCGTTACGAAGGCCCCAGATTTTCCCGGTGACATAGTCCCCATAGAGATAGGCCCCTTCCAGATCAGGAAGGCTGGTGCCGTAGTAAACGAATCCCCCGGTGATGGACCGGGCTTCCGTATGCAGATGATCCACAACTGGCGGAATGATTTCGCCAGGGCCGGGTGGCAAATCCACACGAACCGGCTGCCGCCCCTCTTTGAGGCTCCAGCCATAATTCCCAGCACGGACCACACGAAACACGAGTTCCCAGAGTTCCCAGCCCACATCTCCGCACCAGAGTTCTCCGGTCTTCGCATCGAAGCTGATCTTCCAGGGATTCCGAAAACCGAAGGCCCAGACTTCTGGTCGCGCCTCGGGCAGCGACAGAAACGGATTGTCGTCTGGAATGGAATACGGGAGTCCGCCCCCGGCGTGGTCCACATCGATCCGCATGATGGTGGACCGCAGGTCGGCGAGGTTTTGGCCAGCGTCCGCACTATCCGGCGGGAAGGGGCCGGTCCCATCTCCGGTGGTGATGTAGAGCATGCCATCGGGACCGAACTTCAGGCAGCCGCCGTTGTGCCCCCCGCTCGGCCAAGTGAGCAGGAGTTCTTGCGCCGCCAGATCGATGCTCGGCGGCGAGCCATCCTTCACTTCGACGCGAACGACCTTGGACCCGTCATCAAGATCCGGCTTAAGAACGTAGCACCAGAAAAGCTGGCCGTTGTTGGCGTAGTCCGGGTGGAACTCGATGCCATAAGAATGGTTGTGTCCTTCCACCTGTAGCTTCATATCGGCCACAAGTTGTGGAGCAGCACCAGAGGCCGGATCGAAGGCGAACAGTTTGCCATCGAGTTGCAGAATAAACCAGCGACCTGTGGTCGGCTCGACGGCGAAATCCACCGGGTTTTGGAAGGAGACCTCTGGAAAGACCCGCTCGATCGTATATGGCGACAGCGGGTCCGGTGATCCGGTGACTTGAGAACTGGTCCAGGGGATGCGCTCCTCTGCCGAGAGACCACTCCGCCCCACATGAAAAATGGTCAAGAGAAGAAACAACAAATGCAGGCAGCGTCTGGGCATGGATCAGATTCTCGAATGCATTGACAAGGAAGAGAATGTTCCAAGATCCCGACTTCTCCAAGCGACGTCAACAAACTCGTCCCCAGACTTGGCGGCCAGCGGTTACCAGACTGTGGAGTGCGGCGACCCGGTGCCGCTTTCTTGATGAAAGAGAAAGTGGCCGGTGGTGCCAACCAATGATTGTCCATCGTGTCATCCTGTCCGGCTGAAACCTGACTTCCAAGTCTGTTGAATTTCCTGAGAGAACTACAGAAGAACCATCTCAATGGCGGACAGCCGACCAGTGCGCCCGGCGGACAAGCCGATCCGTGACACCCCACGGACAATTCGAAAGCGACAAAGAGTCGCCGCGCTCTCGGGTTATCTCTCGTGGGAAGGCTAATCCGACACCGTTTCGAGGAGGTTTTTGGGCAGCGCTTCCGGCCAATCTCCGGACAGGGTGACGTTGCGGACGCGAACGGAGTTCTCTCTGCGGTTGCGGGAGAGTCCGAAGAGGGTCTCGCCGTTCCAGTCGATAGGGCGCTGGTAGATGGTTTCGCCGTTGAGCGAGAGCGTCAGTTTGTCATCTTCGCGGGTGAGCTGAATCTGGTTCCAGTCATTCTCTTTCAGCGGAAGTGGCCGGGGGCCGCGGCGATTGAGCGGCTCAAGGGTGGCGTTGTCTACTGGGAGTCCGGTCCATTCGAGTTCGCCGTCGGTCACCCAGTGGATTCGGACTCCACCCGATTCGAGCAGGAAGGCAAGTCGGCCGATCGCCGGGTGGACGAGGAACTCGTCGGAATTGTGGAAGAACTCGTAACGGATCGTCTCGCCGTTGAGCAGCGGGCGATGGTACTGAAACAGGCTTTGAGGATCGTCCTCGCTGGCTTGCTGTTTGAGGGACTCGATGACACCATCGGTAAACGTCCAGTCCGTGTCGGTGACATTAATGGCCAGAGCTTCGCGAGTGCTGCGAAAGCCGGGATGGGACTCGCCAGTCGTGGCAAATCGCCAGCCGCGAAGCTCGGAGAAGCCCGTCAGTGCCACTTCACGGGGAATGGTTGGCTCCCCTTTGATCTGAAAGTTTCTGTACATCGGCCGGTTGGTCCCCAACCCCCTGAGTCCTAACCAGGGGCTGGCCTGATATTGGGGACCGTCGAACCAGATCGGGTGGAGATTGGCCAGGAACTGCGCGGTCTCAGGGGTGGCGCGGACCGAGGCTCGATTGAAGATCGGCCGGTCCTCATGCCGGACGAACGGACAGTGCTGCTTGAGCTGGTAGTTTTGATCGGGGTCCCAGACGGTCAGTTCGTTGGTCCGTCCAAGGGCTTCGAAGTGGAGGCCACCATAGATCAAGCCGCCATCGGTGCCGATTTCTCCCCCTTCCTGAGTTTCACAGGTGAACTCAAAATCCCCGGTGAGGGGATACTTCAAGAACAGTCCATCATCACCGGACCCCGCGAGATGCAACACGTGTTCTTCATGTGTCAGCCACATCGCCGAAACGTTTGGGGCAGATGGCTCGGTGCGAGAGGCTCCTGTGACGGGAACCCAGTGCTTGAGGCGATTGCTGTAGAGCACTTCCGCCCCCGAGACTCCCCGACTCGCTTGAATGGCAACGGCACTCGCCACTCTCAGGAACGGGAGCAAATCGCGGCGGCCCTGGGATTGCGCGGCGTCCGTCATACGCGTGAGGAGGCGTTCTGAGACGGGACGAAGTTGTTCGTGTTTCAGGGCCGCTACGGCGAGGGCAATCGAGGAGAGATCCAATTCCCAGCGGACTTGGCCATCTCCAAAAACGACTTCGCGTGTTCGGATCGCCTGTTCGTCAAGGCGAGGCGCCAGCGAATCGACATCGGGACGAGAGTCGGCCAGTTTGGCAAACAACAACATTCGGTCAGCACCTGAGACCTGTTTGCTCGCTAACTCTTCGAGTTCGTTGGTCAACCGACTGAGTCGACCGGTGTCCTCGGCAGCGAGTGCGAGCGTCCAGGCGGTACAGAATAAGCCGCGGACGCCATTGATTTCCGAGACGGCAAATGTCGTGTCTCGCGGGCGTTCGCCGATTTCGCGGGCAAAGACTTCCGGCGGCGCCGACTGGGGAACGGGAGTGGTGAGCATCCGAATTTCGGGGCGGTCCTCGGTCGGCATCGTCCATTCATAAAGGAGATCATACTGCTCGTCGGTGTCTTCTTGCGCGAGGGCTCTCGCCAATGCTCCACCGACGACGGAATGATCCATCGGGATGGCGGAGGGAAAGCCATTGCTGCCGTCGATCAGTGTTCCCAAGCCAGTCAGTGCCTCTTCGATGTCGGACTCGCGGAGATCCGCGAGGACTTTCAGAACCTCCTCGGATCCTGCCTGGGAGGGCGTCGGGTCGGTCGGCTGTGAATGGCACGGGACCGCCAACAGGGGGCAGACAATTGCAAAGAATGCGGCGAGGATCATCTGCATTGGCCGATCGCGCCTTCGCCTCTTGGTCGTCATGGGAAACTGCGGCTGTGCAATAGGAATGGACATCGAGCGCTGCTCTCTTGATTCAGTCGATCTGGAAAAGGTTCTCAAAAAACAGATTGGGAAGTGTCCGAGGTGGACTCAGAATGTCCTCGCCAAGGATCTGCAGCCGGTTCCAGGTGACGGAAACCTGGGATGGCTCAGCACCCGCGGGAGTGCAGTAACATTTGAATCGAATTGTTCCTGGTCCAAGCGGGGCATCGGTCATTTCCCGTTCGTCGAGAAGGCGGTAGTTATCCGAGTCGTACTCCGCGATCAAAAACGACACCATAGCTCCACGACGAGCGATGCGGAGTCGACCGGCTGTGCATGCTTCACTGGTCTTCCCGGCCCAGATAAATCGCGGTTTGCCGGGCGCCAGATTGTGAAACTCGGCGATGGCGACTTGTTGATTCGGGGAATTCGGCCGGTCGATCCCGCCTCGAAACGTCCGACCAACCATCCCGGCCAGTTCCGGGACGTTGACTTCGAGAGAAATGGAGGCGTTGCCCCCTTTCGCGGGGGTTGCAACGAAATCGGAGAATTCGACGATGGCGTCGAAGTCTCCGGTTAAGGTGATTTCCGGACTCAGCGAGACGACACGCACTCTCTGGGGTTCACTGCTCAGAGAGATTTGAAGACCATTCTCCGTCGGAGTGATTTTGTCATCGGAGTCGACGCTGTAGTGAGAGACCTGAAAGTTGGGAGGGAAAACACCAGTGACGGCATCGAACTCTTCGACAAACTGGTTCGTGAAACTGTCTCGAAGTCGATTCAACTCATCGAGATCCTGTCCAGCGAGTTCCTGTTCTTTCCAGTCGGGAATCTCCTTCGGCCAGGATCCTTTCAGAGTCACATTGCGGATTTGCGCGGATGTTTGATCACAGTAATAAAACAGTCCGAATCGGGAGTCCGTTTCTTTGGGAGGCTTAAAGCTGCCTATTGATTCCCCGTTCAGACTGAGCGCGACCACACTCCCCTGTCGGCTTAAGGTCAACTGATTCCAGCAGCCATCTTTCATTACGATCGGCAAACTGCTCGGAAGCGGATCGGCGTTCAGCGGATCGATGGCCCCCGTGTCCATCGGGCCGTTGGTGATTTCGTGGAAGGCAAGACCGTCTGGATGCAAAAGAAACGCAAACCGCCCCAGAGCGGGATGGACTTCGACTTCGCCCGGTTCGTAGAAGAACTCGTATTGAATCTCGAAGTTCTCCGGGAGCGGCCAGTGGTAGCGCAGCAGGCGTTCGCAGAAGGAGCCTTCCAGGTCTGGAAACTTGCGTCCAAGGAGGACGTGGGTGCCATCGGGTTGTGGCTCGCGGCGCCATGTGGGGGGATGGCCTTCCAAGTCTCGATACCAAGGGATCCAGCACTCCGCGACTGAATTCGTCAACGTCGAGTGAGGATGATCGGCGTCGGGAAAGGGGGCAGCGACTTGATCTCGGAAGTCTGTCAGATGAAGTACGTCCGGCACGTTTGGAGAACCGGTGATCCGGATGTTCTTCACTTCGCCCCGGCCATAGTATGGGCTCCGAATTGCGATCCAGGGATCACGAGTTGTGAGTGTCTGGTCTTCGTGAACCAGGCGGCCGTTGATGTGGCGTCGAACGGCGTCCGCAGAGACTTCGACTCGATATCGCAACCAATCGCCGACCT
>JAGQQQ010000618.1 GCA_020426125.1 Planctomycetaceae bacterium | reverse complement strand
GGGACAAGCAGCACCCGGTGCTTACACGAAAAGACAGGATGGGTAGCCGTGTGAAACGGGTTTCCTTCGCGTGGGAGCGGGGAACGGTGACCGGATGAGACAACCGAAGTATTCAGGTCACGTTGTCGTCTGGATCTTCGATTTTAGCACCAAGGACTTCGCGGGCGTACTTTCGGTTTGCGGTGACCAGGTTGGCCAATGCTTCCTGTTTCGCAGCCTTGTACCGCTCAAATTGAGCCCGCGAGGATCGTTTCACCCATAGTCCTGTTTCGCTGTCGAAATCGGCGTCTTTCTTTATTGATCGGCGAAGTGCGTCAAAGTGTGCGGGGTCGGGTGATTGCGTCCACAGCCGTCCCTGCTGATCATCGTTTCCGAAGTTCTCTGAAAACTGAATCGAATCCACGTCTGACGAATAATTCGTGACGAGCTTTGCGCCAATCCGATCCGACTCGGACTGGATTGCTGCTCGCATGGTTTCACAGAGGTAGAAACTGATCTGACGTCCCATATTGTCGAGTATACATGGCCTAACGATCGTGGTCACTCATTTCGCACGGTATGACGTGCGGTCACGCTTCAGATTGGCGACTGAGCACTTTGTCTCGGAAGGCGCGCCAGCCTTCGATGCCTTCGGCAGGGTTCTCCGACTTCTCAAGTAACTCTCCAGTGCTGCAGTCGAGTGCATTCCAGCCGTATTCGCGACACATCGCGACGATCGGCGCGACGATTTCATTGGATGCACGGACGTGAAGCATCATGCTTTCAGCCGGATCGTCCTTGCCAAGGTTGAATTCAATTGAACCGAATGGTGAATCGAAAATGCCCCAAGCCGCGTCCGACCAGTCGGTGCCGGGGAAAAACTTTGTCACAAAGGCATGAACATCGGCCGTTGAACCAAGCGGAAGCGGGGTCGCATCATCGGGGATCTCTTCGACCGAACCGTACGATTGGCCGAACTTCATGATCGTTACATCCCAACTCATGGCGACCTCCTTCAGGTACTACGCGTTTCGCCTGCCGATTGGGCCAGTCTTTGTTGTCAAATACTTTCTTCGCCCCGTGTCTCGACACATTTGATCACCCAGTTTTCGAACGTTCTCCACGAGTTGATTTCATCCGAAACGGCGACGTATTCCTCGAACGGGTATTCATGGCAAAACACATCGAAGTTCTGCTCACCTGGACGACTCATCAGAAACCCCATGAAGTCACCCATAAGTCTGTGTTCGCCGACGAAGCAGATTCGATGGGTGTTGCCGTCTTCATCAGTATATGACGCTCCCTGCGAAACTTGGAGAACCTCGCTTGGCGTATAGAAGCGCGGGCCACCGCCATGCGGGGACCAGGAAAACAGCGAACATGCACCGATCGTTGCCATGAACCGACGGTAGCTGTGTGGAAAGGAGAAACTGAGTTTGGTTTCGACTGCAGCTAGCTCATCGTCGCCATGTAACGAGCGTGATTCAAAGACGGCTTGTCGCTCTGGCAATAGAGGAATCGAGTTCCCTCTGCTTTCGTCACACCATTCTTTGAGTTGAGCCAATGCTTCTTCGAGATTCACGGATCGCTTCCATCCATTAATGACTTCACTGCTGCTGATTAGGACTTCGGTAAATCGGAGAAGTCATCCGCCACCAAGTCAATTTCCGACGTTTCATGATCCCACCAGTATACCGCGTGCTGGAGGTTCTCAGGATGATCCGGCATCGGCAGGAGAATCAACAAGTCGCCACCGCCGTTCGCACCAATAGCGACAGCATCTGGTGGAAACCCGTACCAGTCCTTCCTTGCCGTGGCAGTTTCGCGATCAATGCTTCCACAGGTGCGTTGGATGCGTTTTCGATCTGACGCATCGAGAAACGGAAACAACTCGAACGTGTCGATTCGGGTTCTCACCGAACCGCCGTTCATCGTCGCCATCGTAGTTACAAATGACGCCGGAAATCGTACTCCGAGCTTCTTTTCAGTCTCGGTGATCCATTTTGTGTCGACGGGGAATGGCATTGGCAACGTCCGTTCCGGATGAGTCACACAGTTTGGGGGGAAGACGCAGATGGCCGCGTTGGCGGGTTCTCCGGTCATCCGTAGTCCATTCCGAACCGGTTGATACCGCAATGTAGGCATCTGAAGTGGTAGATGGCCGGTTCACCGCCTGGCTGATAGTGATCCGCCAGCTCTCGGAACCATGCCTCGTCAACTCCGTGGTCTGCGAACAAGGGACTCATCTCGTCGGACGTCATGTTACGAACGGTTTCGGGTGTTGCGTCCCCAAGGAATGCGCAGGCGTCGTTGCAATGCGACAGTCAAACCTCTTGCTGCCACGAGATGAAGCCGGGGGTTCGTTGAACAACTTCTTCGATGATGTGTTCAGGGATTCCGTCGTCAGAGAGTGGCACGGAATCTGAAAACTCCACATCGAATTTGTCGTGAGCCGAACCGTCAGCGATACACCAAGGACACAGTTTTCCGCGCAGATCGTGGCTTGAGTAGGCCGATGCGACATACATGTAGTCAGCGTGCTTCCCGCAGCATGCGCATATGCCGGACTCTTTCTTGATGGCTCCAGACGCGAGCGGATCAGGATGGTAGCGGAAGGTCGGAAGATCCATGATTGAAGTCCATTGCTGCACTGGTCGCTTTATTTGTTCTCGTGGTCGACACGAGAATCATTCGACCAAAACCTCACGCTGGCTGCAACTTCCGGTGATTCTCAAAATCTTTTCGGAATCGCCTTACGAATCCGGCGTGTTGCCGTGAATAGGGAGATAGGGGGAGCGTGGTGCTGCCCCGGATGTTTCACCCCAATGGGAGAACTGTGAATGGGAACGGGATTGACTTTCGACGAGTACGTGGACGTGAAATTGCGGCCGTCACCACGGGCAGACCGGGCTTTCCATGAGGGAGCCGAGATGGAGCGGGACGAGATGTTCCCGATGACGACGGCTGCGGCCTCGACGCATCTGCGGTCGCGGGGATACGACTGCCGCCCAGCGATGCTCGAACTGCTGGTCGAGAATGGCACGATCCAGCTGGCGCAGCCCGATACCTGGACGCGCGAAGATGTCGATGCGGCTGCCGAGCGTTTCGAGGAACACGAGATGTTCGTACCGTACGCTGCGATGTGCCAAACGCTCGGTTGCCGGTACGTCGACTTTCTGCGTCCGCTCCGTGAGGCGGCGGAACGGGAATCGGCCAAGTGGGGCCGGGCCATCCCGGACAGCGACCAGTATTTCGTGATGCACCGGGTTCCGCCACGCAGCGATGCGGACTCGATCATCACGTTCACGCTGTGCGACGACATTCGGGAACGCCTCGAACGCGGCGAGGTGGTTTGAATGAGTGACACCGAACCGTACGAACTCGAAATGACGCCCGACCGGCTGGACTTCGTTCGGCGGTCGGCCAGGAAGGAGGCTCGGTTTCACTGCTCCGAGTTTGTCGATGTCGAAGACGTGATTCAGGA
>JAGQQQ010000617.1 GCA_020426125.1 Planctomycetaceae bacterium | reverse complement strand
AGTTCCAGTTCTTGCTCGTAGACAGTTACATCATTGAGAACCACGGAGAGTTGGTCGCCTTCGATCGACAACCGAACCTTGTTCCACTGCCCGTCGATCAACGGGAGTTCCGCTGGCCATCGGCGGTTTTCGGGTTCATCGAAGACGTTGTTCGCCGCGAGTTCGGTTCGTTCAAAGGGGCCGTCGTTTGCCCAGTGGATGCGGACACCTTCGGGAGTGAGCAACAACACCAGTCGGTCAAGAGCGGGGTGAACATGAATCCGGCCGGGGACGTAGAGAAATTCGTATTCCAGCGAGCCATCTTCCAGCAACGGGCGATGGTATCGCAATAAACGCTGTTCATGCCCGATGTGTGAGTCCTCGCTTTCATTCGCGGAGATCCCCCCAACGTATCCAAAGCCAACAATCTCGTTGTTTGTTCCCCGCCAGCCGGGAGCCGACTCATTGACGGGCTCGCCGTAGTAAGGGATCCAACAATCCAAATCGGGATCGGAGGACAGGTCAATTGATTCGGGAATGGTCGGCGTCCCTGTAATCCTGACGTTGCGAACACCGCCGTCGTGGCGGTAGCTGCTACGCACAGCGAGCCACGGGTCGTGATCGGCTTCAATCCCTTGAGTATGGATCAAACGGCCGTTGAAGTAGGTGCGTGCGACGTTGTCGCGGACAACTGTGCGATAGTGGATCCAGTCACGAACTTTCGAGAGAGTCACACCGATCGACTGCCGCGGAAACGTTTGGCGGATCGTTCCGAGGTCGTAATCCTCAAGAGTGTAAACGGGCGCGACCCAGAATCCCGCGGCGAGGAGCTGTGAGTCTCTCCAGCCGAACGAAGTGACATCGCACTCGACTTCAAAGTTTCCTCGCATGGGGACTGAATAATACAGATAATCATTGTCATGGCTGGCGAGGTTCGTCGCTTCCCCCGGATCCAGCAGCCAATGTGTTGGAGGACTTCCGAGACCGCGCGTGCGAGCGGTCGCCATGCTCACGGCGGTCCATTCGGGATGGGGGACCGGAGAATTGTTGGGAATTTCCGTGTCGGACTCCGTGGCCAATTTTGTGCGGACCAGTCCCATCATCCCGGACCAGTGCCGTTCGGGGATCGGTTTGTCGAAATCCGCATTGACCCAACCCAAGTATCGGTAGATCGGATCCCCAACAATCAATGCGTAGTCGGGAACCTCGATCGCCCGGTGGTAAACGAGCCATTCCGGGGGGGACGGGGCGCGGTCCGGTTGGATTTCTTGAGGCGTCGCAGCGATGAACTCTCGAAGGAGATCGGGGGTATTGGGCTCGCCCGTCTTCATCGCGCAAAGGGTCAACAGGGCCAGCTTCTCAAATTGGGCCACAGAGGTCGTAGGGGGAGTCCATTCCTGGATCCGGTCGTTCACGTCCTTCAGATTGTCAAGTTCATGAGCGACGTCGATCAGATCATAAACGGGAGAGACCAATTGCCCCCCGGAAGCGGTGTCGCGTAGGGAGTGTTCTTTTTGGTCACGGATTGACCGTTGAACAGCCGGAGCCGGGGAGGTGGGGGAGAAGGCAATCTGCAATCGAATCGAATTATGGTCCTCTCCTGGCAGGACCCAGCGAGAGAGAAATTCGTAGCGTTCCTCGGGGGAGAGTTCCATCGCCCGGTTATGGACGGTCCATCCCGAGTTGGTGACATGCTGTTCGGCAAAGATCGCATCGAGACTCCAGGCATCGCTCGATGGGGGATCGTCGGCGACTGAAGAAGTCGAAACCACGGCGAGTAAGACGAAACAGAGAATCCCTCGACGGGCTCTTCCGAAGGGCGTGGCACCGGTGAGGAGCCACGCGGTTCGCCGAACAGATTTCGTTTCCATGCTGACCATAACTCACTTCTCACCGGGTATCGGGTTGCAGATCGAGAGAATGGCTCACGATCTCTTGAGCGGCGATGTCGATGGACCGGAAACGGACAATTGATTCCCGCCCGGAGCCGCCCGTGTGAACGACCGACCTCAAAAGCCCAGCGGGAATCGGATCAAGAGGAGCCTTGGTCCGCCCCAGAATTTCAAAGGGGTGACTTGGAGTACGCTGGAAGAGAAGAACGGCAAGGTCGCCTCGGCGGGCGATGCGGAGGCGATGAACGGACGACGCGGATAGGCTGGCCAACTCGTCATACTGAAATTCGCCATCGGGGCGGCGTTCCCGGTTCTGAAACTCGACCGCAGTCCGGCCCGATGAGGAGATCGAGAATTTGCAGTTGTAACAGGTGGACTTCGCGTCCTGGAATTCCGTTTCCAGGTACGTCGTCGATTCTCCCGTGGGACTGGAGGGTTCGTACTTGAGGACGTCCAGATCCAGGATGATGTCAAAGTCGCCAATAATTTCGGTCGGAACGGTCACACCAGCGCCATGCCAGTTGTCGAGGCCGGGAACCTTCAGCAGATAGCCGCTGGGCTCGCGGGTAAATTCGCCATGGGTCCCCATCTTCCCGAGTGCTTGGAGAGACTTCCGATCCGACAGCGGAATGGACATCCGTTGCGGGAGTTTGTCGCGTTGCTGATTGAGTTCCGCCACCGTGAAAGACGGCAGGCTGGCGATCCCGGTCATTTGTTCCGATCGGATTCGCAGCTTTTTCCAGATAATGGCCGCTCTGCCTTCGAGGTGGGTCTCCACAATCAAGCGAATCGCGTTTTTTCGAGTTGTCTTGGTCGTGACTTTCTGCTGGTCCACCACCCGAAATGTTGTGGAATCCGCTTCCGAGTACAGGTAGTACAGTTGATCTCCCCGGCGGCTCATTCGAAGAGTCCCATTGGTCGACTCCTCGGAAAGCTGCTTGGGAAACTCGTAAATGGTCTCACCCTCACGGCGATAGAAGATGGCGGATTGGACTTTCTGCTCTCCGAGTTCTTTTTTGTGGTACTTGGACAATTTTCGATACAGACGGCAGTCTTGAATTCCCGTGCCATCAAAGCCGAGGAGCAGATGGATGTTCGCATCGCCACCCGCCGTCGTTTCACTGTCGAAGTCGGAGAAGTCAACCTCGACGTCGAAGTCCCCTCCGAGTTGCAGTTGGGGAATGAGAGCATATTGCTCATATCCCCCGGATCCCTTTCGATCAAAACGGAGACCCTGGGGAACTTGTTCCATCTTTTCGTCCCAGCCCTCCCCGGTGACGAAAAACAGGTCATGAGCGAGGCCGCTCGAAAAATCGTGCTCGAACGTGTGCTGGAACTTCCCATGGTCAGCAAGCTTTTGCTCTAACGACGTGTCTGCCAGGAGTTGATTTTCGACCACCGGCAGTTCTTTCGGCCAATCCCCTTTCCAGGCGAGATTGCGGATTCTCGCTTGCGTGACATCGGAATAGTGAAAGAGACCGAAAATCCGTTGGTTCGAAGGGGCGAGAGTGTGTTTGCAAACCGCTGAACCATTCACGTGAATAGTCACGGTGTCACCCCGCAATTCCAATTTCAGTTGATTCCAGTCATGACGACGGAGTGGAATCGGCGTCTCTCCGTCGTCATGAACGATCTTCCTTTGATTCGCTGGGTCCAATCCGGTCCGTTCGAAGCGAGCGTCGGTCAACCAATGCAAAAACACCCCCGTTGGTCTGATCTGGAAAACGGCTCTTCCAAGTGCCGGATGTACCTCGCACTTTTGGGGCTGAAAGAAGAACTCGTAGGAGATCGTTCCGTCTTCGACCATAGGCCGGTAATAGCGAAGGAGACTTTCTCGCATCACCCCCTCATAGCGGTGAGTTCTGCGTCCGACGAGCTCCTGATTGGACTGAAAGAGCCTCTCAAAGAATTCTCCCTCGGGAGTTTCGAGGGTCCAGGTGGCTCCAAGCCCACCCGCCGAATCCTCGAAGTAAGGCAACCAACCCGGAAGGTCAGGGGAATCGAGCAGAGAGAGGCGGTCTGGGATCCTCGGCGCACCGGTGATGCGGACATCCTCGGCGGTGCCGC
>JAGQQQ010000616.1 GCA_020426125.1 Planctomycetaceae bacterium | reverse complement strand
TTGACCGACTGGTGTTGTTGCTCACTCCCGAAGGTGTCCGCATCCACTGGGCAAACGACGGCCCCTTTGAACGAACCGAACTCGCGGCGAACAACGTCTTCGATGAACCCGAAAACCGCCGAGGGCCAGCGGAACTCCCGTTGATCGACGGGCAGTGGAACAAGGTTCGGTTGTCGATCGAAGGCGACCAACTCTCCGTGGTTCTCAATGATGTGACTGTCTACGAGCGAGAACTGGAACTGACCAACTCACGAGCCTTTGGTCTGTTCCACTACGCGGATCGCACACAGGCCCGGGCTCGAAACGTGGTCATGCGTGGCGATTGGCCCCGGTCCCTGCCGAAAGTCGCGGACCAATTTCTCTCCCTTCCCGAAGCGGAATTTTTGGACCGGGAGATCGAACATCTTCAAGCCAGTTTTTCCCATGACTTTTCTCAATCGGACGACTGGCAGGAGAAGTTCACGCTCCTGAAAGGGGAACTCGAAGAACACTTTGAGACCACCCCAGACGGGTTGAAGGCTTGTCGAGTGGGAACACCCTACTACCTGAATGCGACCATTGCCGCCGATCTGAAAATCGAAGGGGACTTCGACATCGTCGCGGAGTACCAGAACTTTGATGCGGAAGTCTCGCCCGACGGCGGGGCCACCGCGTACCTGCTCGCCGTCCTCGAAAACGAGGCTCGCGATGAACATTTCATCATGCGGCGGCACTTAGGTCGGGGCGACGAAAAAACGGAAGATGTGGTCCAATGCGCGATTGTTCAGCAAGTCTCCGGCAAGGAACGCCGCAACCACTTCGTCAATCGATCCATGGAAGAATCTTCCGGCCGGTTGCGACTCGCCCGACGCGGCGACAAGCTCTATTACCTGACCTCCGAGGAGGATTCCCCCCATTTCCGTCTTCAAGGAGAAATTGGGATCGCCAGCGATCCCATCGGGTTAGGTGGCCTCCGCCTCCTCTCTCAAATCCATAAGCCGGGGCATGTCTCCGTCACCTGGAAAAGTCTCAGCGTCCGAGCGGAGAAACTTTCCGGAAGAGGGGTCAGCGGGGAGGATCCTCGTCTCGCGAACTTGAGAAAACACCGCGAACAACTTGCCGCGAGAATCTCGCATGACTTCACAACAACGGCACCCAATACGCTCTTTGGACCCTGGGGACGAGTCACGCCTTGGCAGCAGAGTGACGGCGGGTGGAAGTTTGTCTCCCCTGGGGCGAATCACTGGACCGCACACGGCGTCAATGTCAACGCGGGAATCATCGGTGACTTCGACCTCGCTGTCTCGTTTGAGTCCCTGAAACTCGACTCGAGCCCGGGGAAACGGGCCGCGGTCTACTGGCAACTTGACCAGTCCCGCCAGAACAACGATCAGATCAGCCTGATCAATGCCCATACCCACGACGGTCGCAAGGAAGTCATCGTCCAAACTCGCAACAACGGTCCCAACGGCAAGGCGAACTATTCAGCCGTCGATTCCGTCGACATTGCCGATGCATGCGAACTTCGCATCGTTCGCCGCGGAGAGACGATGACCTTTCTCGCGAAGGACCAGACTCAGAATCGGGAGATGATCATCGCGGAGTTGGGCGTCGGCAAGGATCCGATTCCTCCCGGTCAATTGCGGTTTATGGTCAATACCGGTGGAGAAGGCCGCGAATCCATTGTGATTTTGAAATTCATCGACTTGCGTGCGGACAACATCCAAGGCAATGGAGTCCAGATTCAAGCCAGACCGCCGGGACAGCCCACTCCTCCACCGCCCCGGCCAAAAAGCCCGTTTGATTCCTTTCTGGATTTGTTCCGTTGATGTCTTGCCAACGTGTGAGGAATTGGCTGATGACCGACGTGCCATCTCATTCAAGAACGGCTCGCTGGGGATGGGTCTGTATGTTGCTGACTGTGCTGATCGCGACGGGCAAAGCGACCTGGGGCCAGTCGGATGGCCTCGCGAGGAGCGTCATTGTTGATGAGCAAATCCTGGCAGAGAACATCGAATTCATTCGGGAACAGCTCCGGGAACTCTCAAGCGAGCAACAGTTTGATCTATTGAAAGGCTGTGTTCTCCCGGGTGACAGTCATCCGACGATTCGGCTTTCCGGGAAGTTTCAAACGCCAGAACCCCACACATCAGGCTCAATCCGAACGGAGCCCAGTGACTCATTCCGTTTTCTGGTTTCCCCCGTTTCTGATTTGCTCGATGTTGCGGAATCTCTGGATCGGCTCGATGAGATCACAGACCAAGTGAAAGCGTATGACCCCACCGATGAACCACAGATTCGCGCAAGACTCGCACTCCTAACACTGTTGGCAATCCGCCGGCAAAACGAAAACGAATCCGATCGGTACTGCCATGAACTGACGCTTCGCGTGGCTCGGCAACCGTTGCCAAAACTCGCGGATCGTTGGCCCGAGACACTCGTCACTTGGGAAGCGATGCGGCAAAAGAGCCTTCTCCCACAGGCGGAAACGCTGCTCTTTCAGATCATGGAATCTCAGGTCCGAAAGAATCATTGTGCCGGTCCTGGAGAATGGAACCTCGCAATGGGCGGGCTCCTGGGTCGAATTCGAGAGTTCCAATCAGATTCGGAATCCGATTCGCCGGGTTTGCAAAACTTGTCATCGAACAAATTGGAAAGGTGGGCGCCCGTAACCAAAGACAACGTCTGGCATGCAGGCACGCACGT
>JAGQQQ010000615.1 GCA_020426125.1 Planctomycetaceae bacterium | reverse complement strand
CGCTTGGCCTGTGATCGTCACGGTTTGCGTCCCATCCACGAACTGGTCGTCGACGACGTCAATGACAAATGTCGTAAATGCCATGTCAGCCGGGATTGTGACGGTCCCTGGAACGCGAGCCTCGGTGTGATCACTGCCGTGCAACTGAATTTCCAGCGGCTCAGCGAGATCCCCAGTGCGGGTGACAATTCCCAGTGTTGAGCCCGCTGTTTCCAGAAGGGAGTTGCTCGCCAGTCCCAACACAAGCACCACCGGGACCGGAGCCACTTCGACCGTCACGGACCCGATCCCCGTTGCCTGGGAAGTGCCATCGTCGGTCGCGGAAATGGACAACGTCAATACCGATCCCGACAAGGAATTCAACACGTTCGGGTCAGCCACACGAATCTGTCCTGTGTCGGGATGGATCTCAAAAGCGTCGCTGCCGATTCCTGGCAAAAGGGAAAATGTTGCTGACTGCCCGAGATCCGGCTCCTCGGCCAAAACAGTGCCGACGATTGTCCCGAGACTTGCTCCAGCGGAAACGGTTGCGGAGAACCCGGTCACAACGGGAGCTTCATTGACATCCAAAAGGCTGATCGTCAGCGTTTCGGACGAATCTGGTGTTCCTCCGACGGAGTCATCATCCACCTCAACGGTAACAGCCAGGGTCGGCGACTGCTCAAAGTTGAGTCCCGTTCCGGACCGGATCAAGAGTTCCGCACCGATGATCTCAAACAGACTCGCATCGGTTCCCGACAGGGAAAGAGCATTGCTGCCGAACCCCTCGTCGAGAATCGTCAGATCGGCGACCTTCAGGGGGATCGAAGTGTCGGCGTTCTCCGAGATCTCCACGATCGCGTTTTCCAAAGCGATCGTCGGGGCTCCGTTGATCGCGAGCGTCAAAAACTCTTCATCATCCGGCGTACCTCCGACATTGGCATCGTCCACAGCGACGCCCACCACGTATTTCGACTTCACCGAGCCATCTAAAACCGTTCCGGTTTTTAGGAAGATGTCGGTCCCATTGCGAAGTTCAAAGTCCCCAGCGTCTGGCCCTGTGAGCGAGAGGATGTTTGCCCCGAGTGCGTCGTCGATTAGTGTCAGACTTGCAACCCGGATCCCCGAGGCGGTGTCAACATCTTCTCCCAGGATGACGGACGATGTGCTGATTTCAATCGCGGGTGCCTCATTCACGTCCTCGATCCAAACTGGCAGCCTTTGCTCAATGAACGCGCCCACCTTATCGATTGCCCGCACGCGGACGGAATAGTTGTTGTCCGTCTCGAAGTCAAAGACCGCTCTGGTTCGCAATTCGCTCCCAACAATCTCGAACGATCCGTTGTCCTCATCCCCCTCTCCGAAAACAAGTTCGTAGGTGAACTCATCTCCGAAATCGTCGTCAACCGTCAGGAATGAGCCAACGACCGTGCCTGCCCCAGCGTTCTCCGCAACCGTGTCCGTGTTCAAGGACACCTGCTCGGGGACATCATTGAGATCGGTGATTTCAATTGTCACGGATTCCTCGTAGACGAGGGATCCCGAGTCGAGCGTTCGCAGGCGGATTTGGAAGCTGTCCCGTCCTTCAAAGTCAAAAGACTTCGAAGTTTGGAGTTGGGTACCGGACACACGGAAAAATGCGTTGTGTTGATCCCCATCGCCGGAGGCGAGTTCATACGTGAACTGATCATTGGCATCAACATCGACGGTCGACAGATTCCCGATCACTGTCCCCACGGGTTGATTCTCGGAAACTGTCGTCGAATTCAGATCCAGGTCGACCGGGGCTTCGTTGATGTCATTGACGGAGATCGTAAACTCAGTATCCGTGTGCAGGCCTGTCTGGTCGGCGGCTCGGAGGGTGATGGTGTACTCACTCTGTTCTTCGAAGTTGAAACTCTGCAAGACCGAGAGAGTCGTTCCGGAAATCTCGAAGAGGTCGTTGTCGGTCACTCCCATCGGCAGGGAAAATGTCAGCGTGTCGCCAAAGTTCGGGTCAATGGCCGAGACGTTCGCGAGGAGCGAATTCGCCGGCAAGTTCTCGTCGATCTTTTGAGACGTCACGGCCAGTTCACCTGGGGCGGTCGGCACGTTGATCCGGGCGGTCGCAATGGTCTGGGCTCCAACAAAGTCGATCACTTTGAGAGCAATCTCGAACGACACACCGCGCAACGCAATCAGCGAGTCCAGGGTTCCAGCGGAAATTGTCGGGGTGGCCCCGGTTGCATCGTCGTAGAGCCCATCTCCATCGAGGTCCCATTCAAAAGTCAACTGGTCCCCATAGAACGTGTCGGCGTCCGAAGAGCCGTTGGCGCTCAATTGGAATGACTGCCCCTGAGGTGCCAGGTAAATCCCGTTCGCTCCCCCCGCGTGGGCCACCGGACTTCGATTGGCGAAGTAGGTGTAGGTGACTGAAGTCGAAAATGTTGGGGAGTACGTGTGATCATGATCCCCGTTGGCGGTCACCTGACCATTGTGGTCATGACTGCCGTTCGTTGACGTGGTCACAGTGCCAAAGTCGGCAATCAGAGTCGATGTGCCGCGCAGCAGCTGTAGTGTGGATTGACTTGAAACTGTGAAATCCCGGCTCGTCGAGGGAACCGTGTGGGAGTGATTGCCCACGGTGCTCGTGGTTCCGCTTAACGACGAGTAGGAATGGGAATGTCGTCCAGAAGCGGAGACGGTGATCGAGAATCCGGGAATCAGGATCCCGGTGTTCGCCAGAGTCACAGCGTCGTGAGCAGCCGAGTGATTGTGGTCCCCATCGGAAGAGACCGTTCCACTCGTCAATGAGATAGCCCGACTGTGAGAGTGACTTCCAGCGGAACTCGTCGAGGCCAACTGCGTCGTGTAGCTGATGTCGGCTCGAGTCGTCCAGCCGTCGTAGATTCGGGGATCAAACTGGGGAACAGCGACCTGTTTGAACCGGACGCCTCCAGAAAGAGTGACGGTGGCTAGGAGTGTCCGATCCTCAAACTGCTCCAAAGCGTGACCACTCCAGCGGCGAGTGTTTGTGAGTCGCTTCACAAATCGATGTTGCCAGCTCCGCATCCAGTTCCGGAGTTGATGAATTGGTGTCATTGACGGACTTTCAAATCGGGACGGGAAGCCAGGACGAAAGAACACAGAATTCTCAACGATTGGGAATCCGTCCGAAATTCCGCGTTCCCCGGTCCACGAGACGGGGGCCGACGCATCAAAATTCTCCATCGGAACACTACGTCGCTCGTCGACGTTGTCAAAAACGCACACTTTGGAGAGCAACACGTTTGGAAACAGAACAAACTCCGCCCCAAGCAATCGAAACAACCAGAGAATCCCGTACGATCGGTCGCGCGTCTAAATGCGGCTTCGGCGCACTGGGATCAGCTGATGACGCAGATTCTTCAGCAATCTCAGTTTGTGACCAGCCGCCATGTCACCCCAAGAATCCCGCAAATCCTCGCGTGAGTGACTTGATGAATGAATCGAAAGGCCAAACAATCCTGGTTTCCCGCTTGTGCTGACCGTCCAATCCCCGGCTGCCCGTGAAACCCGCCAAAAGTCTGACCGCATCGCTTGACTGGAAGTCCTCCGGGAAATGGACATTGCTGTCCATTCTGGTGGGGGTGATCGCGGGCTTGGGGGGAATTGTCTTTCAGATCGTCGGGCAGGTGGTGCTGCATTTCAGCTTGGTCTACTTCGCGGGGTACCATCCTCGCGAAGCGGCGGGGGAACATGGGCTGTTCCATGTCGGAGAAATCACATTTCATCCTTGGATGATCGTGGCGACGATGACGATCGGCGGGGCGCTTTCGGGCTGGCTGGTCTACACGTTTGCTCCGGA
>JAGQQQ010000614.1 GCA_020426125.1 Planctomycetaceae bacterium | reverse complement strand
ACGCTGGTTTATGCCATGGACCCACGGGCTAGGAGAGCCGGCCATTGTCGCACGAGGGGTGACGATCTGGAGCAGCCCGTCCTGCTCTGACCCAGACAGATTGTGATTGGAGAGCCCGCAATGAGGACGATCTTCACTACCGGCCAAGTCGCAAAAATTTGCAAGGTGGCCCCGCGCACCGTCAGCAAATGGTTCGACTCCGGCCGACTCCGGGGGTATCGAATCCCCGGATCCCAGGATCGCCGGATTCCCCGCGAACATCTCATCCGTTTCCTGAAGGAACACGGGATGCCGTTGGGCGAACTGGAAGATGAAGCGATGGGCAAGTTGTTGCTCGTCGGTGTTGACGCGACCATGCGAGGCGCGCTGGAAACAGTGCTGCCCCCGGAAGACTTCAAAACCGAGCTCGCCGCGAGTGGTTTTGAAGCCGGAATTCAAGCGGAATCTTTGCATCCCGATTGCGTTGTCATTGACTTCGCGATGGGACGCAATGAAGCCCTGATGATCGCACAGAATTTGCGTCGAAACACTGACTATGCGGACACCGTGCTGATTGCTTTGTTGAGCGATGAGGACACCGCGAGCGGTTTTGACCGCACCATTTTCAACGAAACTTTCCGGAAACCATTCGACGCAGCTCTGCTCGCCGAGCGGATCCGGACGCTTGTCAGCCGTCGGAAGACACTCGTCTAACGCGGCCAAACGGCGGAAGGTCACCGCCAGTTGCGACGCACCGGAGAGGTCTCCGAGTCCTGACTAGGACGGTCTGGGACTGGATGATCGGCCATGAATGAACGGCAATGCAAGCAGCAGATTCCCATGGAAGTTGTGAGTGAAGTTCCAAGCCATCGAAACCCGTGGGTCCACACCGCTCGGAAAAGGGGAATTCCGGGCTGGTTTCGGCAGCGGCGACTCGATATCGCGACGACTCGTGGTGAAAATGTATCTTGCCTTGACGACACAAACGGCTGAAAATTCCGTCGGCAGACTTGAGTGAAGGACGACCGGAATCGCTGATGAGCGGCATGACCAAAAAGAATGAAGCGGCCCTCCCCAAGGGGGCCGCTTCTTCTATTTTCAGGATTCTCTTTCCGATTCTGACCGGGCTATTGGCTTTTTTCGCGGTCGCGGCTTCGGTCGACGTGGCGGACGATTGCCCTGCCACATTCGATGGGCCAGGTCTGACGTTTGACGAGGGGTTCTACGTCGGAGGCGGCGCCTATCTGGTAGAAAGCATCCGGAGGAATGGGGTCGCTTCGCTTCATCCTCAAACGCTCCAAGACATTTTTAATGATCCGTTGTATCTTCCGGACCACCCTCCCCTGGGAAGGTTGTGGCTCGGATTGGTGACGGTCTGGCTTCATCAGCCGGGTGACGATGATCCCCGTCCGTACCTCGTCACCTTCGCTCGATATGGGAGCGCCGTACTTTTTGGCCTGCTGGTGGGGATGATCACCTGTTTTGTCGGGAAATGGGGGGCGCCGCCCGTGGCCGCCGGAGGATCGGCGGTCGCGCTCGTGACCATGCCTCGACTGTTTGGGCATTCTCATCTCGCGACGCTCGAGCCGATGATGGACTTAACCTACGCGGCGACCATCTTGTTTACGGCTGACCGCCTAGCGGGAAAAGAGCGGCTTCAGTGGAAGGATGGCGTGCTTCCAGGCATTCTCCTGGGCCTTGCATTATTGACCAAGATGCAAGGAGTTTTCCTGGTTCCCCTGTTGACGATCTGGTTGTTGGGGAATTGGAGATGGCAGGGGATTCTTTCATTGGTGGTCGTCGCGGTCACATCCTTTGCTGTGTTTTTTGTAGGTTGGCCGTGGCTCTGGACGGACCCCCTTCCCCGGATCTGGGAGTATTTCGCCCGTTCCACCGAACGCCCGATTATTTACTGCTACTACCTGGGAACACGTTACGCCGATCGGGATGTCCCCTGGCACTATCCCTGGGTCATGTTTACGGTGACGATGCCGCTTTTGTGGTTGGCGCTCGGGACATGGGGACTGGTCCCGAGAGACTCCAACAAGGCTGCCGCACGACGCTGGCAATTGTTGATTGGGGGGATGGCACTCCCGTTCATCGTCTTCACGATCCCCGGTGTCCCGGTCTATGATGGAGTGCGACTCTTTCTGGTCAGTTTTCCCCTTTGGGGGGTGTTTGTTGGCATGGGGGTTCATCGGCTCCTCACAAATCCGACGAGTCCCTCGGATGAGATGTCCCATGACACGAAACGACGCAAATGGGTGGTCAATTGGGGCACCGTGTTTCTCTTCGCGTCGGTTGTGGGAAGTCTGTGGCGACTCCATCCCCTCCATCTCAGCTATTTTAATGAACTGACTGGAGGACTTTCCGGGGCGACGAATTTGGGAATGGAACCGACCTATTGGGGGGACAGCGTGACACCGGAGTTTCTTCGCCGTTGTCATGAGAAACTTCCGGACGGGGCGACAGTGGCGATCGCACCGGTATTGCATCCCGCGATTCTTTCGGAAATGTGGCCGCATCATACCTGGTTGCGGCACCGTCCGGATCTTCAGTTTGTTGCCTACGATGACCAGCAACAACCGTTGCCAGAGTATGTGATCGTCATTCGGCGGCACGCGGATCCCTGGGCTTCGCTGACTCCCCCGCCCGAAGGGACAAAACGGTTAGCCGCAGTTGAACGCAGTGGAGTCTTCCTTGCGGAGCTTTTGAAGCTTCCCGTCGAAGACGCCATTCGGGACAGGGAACCGGAAACCGTTCCGTGAGTCCCTGACGTGACATTTGCGTTGGCCCATTCACTCGATCACGACTACGATTAAATTGATCATTCCTCACGAGTTTTTTGGGTGCCGTTCTATGTATCGCTTGCTTTCCGCATTTGCAATTGTGCTGACGTTTGCCGGGGCCGTTCCGCAAATCGCTCTCGGCCAGAGTGCAACGATGGAGTTCTCCGTCACGGCACCGCCGGAGAACCTGAAGGCTGATCCGTACTACGAAAAGTATGTCAGTGTCGACGGCTATCCCATTCTCGCGGCGGGCTCTGTCAACGATTACGCCTTGAAGGAAGCCGCGTTTTTGATCAACCAGATGCTCGTTGAGCGTCCGGATGTGCGGAGGGCGATGATCAATGGCGGGTCTCGATTGTTGATCATTCCCTGGAATGAGTTTACGACCGACATCCCCGAATATTCTCAAATGAAACCGAAGGATTACTGGGACGCCCGTGCCCGGGGACTCGGTGGCTCTCGGACCGATCCCTATTGCAGTTGTGGGGAAGAGAATCTTCTCTGCTACCCGGGCGACCCGTATTCCACGGAAAATATCCTGATTCATGAGTTTGCCCACAATATTCATCTGCGAGGAATGGTCGTCGTTGATCCGACTTTCGATGAACGCCTGGAAGACACCTACAACGATGCGATGAAGAATGGACTCTGGGAAGGGGCGTATGCTTCGACGAACCATCACGAATACTTCGCCGAGGGAGTTCAGTCCTGGTTCAATAACAACCGCGAAAATGATCATGACCACAATCACGTCAATACGCGGAAGGAACTTTTGGAATACGATCCCGGTCTGGCAAAAATCTGTGAGGAGGTTTTTGGCGAAACCGCACTCGAATACACAAAACCGCACACTCGCCTGACCGGCCATTTGGCAGGTTACCGTCCCGAACTCGCCCCCACGTTTACTTGGCCGGATCGGTTGCTCGCGACAAAGCAAGAGATTCGGGAAAAGGCGATGAAACGCGCGGAACTGGCCCAAGAACAACGGGAGAACGTACTGGAGTGGCAAAATGCGGCGAGCAGCGGAATTCCCAATTCCATCACTCGATCTCAGCAAAGCACCACGCTGTTGTTTGAGAATCAATCTAAGGAGCCGGTGAAACTTTGGTGGCAGGATGATCAGGGTAAGACCCACGAATACAGAGAGTTACGGCCAAAGTCCGAGTTTCGCCAGCAAACGTATTCCGGCCATGTCTGGGTGGTGAAATCGCTGGATGGAGATGTTTTGGGGTATTTCATCGCATCGGAAAAACCGGCCACCGCAGTCATCCCAAGCAAAAGTGCAGACTAGAAGATGGGGCAACGGAGCCGCTTGGGAATGCGAAGCAAAATCGACCAAGTGGGGGATTTGAATGCGGAAACAGGCATTGACCAGTTCTGGAGGATGGATACAATCGGCGGTGATGAGAACGCGGGTAAGTTTCGTATTACCGGCAGATTTTCTCGACTGGTGAATTTCTCAGGACATCTGATTTCCCCAGAACAATTCTAATCCAAGGACGTGACGCCTCGGTTGTTCGAGGTGCCTTCGTGGGAGGGAGCTCCATGAAAACAGTCTTTACGACCGGTGAAGCGGCCAAGATCTGTAAGGTCAGCCAACAGACGATTATTCGCTGTTTCGATTCGGGGCAGCTCAAAGGGTTTCGTGTCCCCGGCTCCCGATTTCGCCGTATTCCTCGCGATGTCCTCTACAAATTCATGAAAGACAACGGCATTCCCACGGATGCGCTGGAGAGTGGCAAACGAAAATGCCTGATTGTTGACGATGACCGCGATCTCGTCGAACTGATGCAGGACGCTTTCGACAGCGACGGCCGTTTTGAAATCCGCGCGGCGAATAACGGTTTTGATGCGGGTATGATGGTGAAGGAATACCGTCCGGATGTGATCGTCCTCGACTTTATGCTTCCGGATATCAACGGAAAAGAGGTGTGTCAGCGTGTACGCAGTGATTCCAGTTTGGATGACGTCAAAATTGTATGTATCTCCGGGATGGTCGAACGGGACAAGATTCAGGAACTCAAAGATGCTGGGGCAAATGACTTCCTGCAGAAACCGTTTGAAATGGATACGTTGATTGGTCGAGTCTGCCGCCAACTGGAAATGGACGTCGCCGCCGGAGCGTAGTGCCTTGGCAAACTCCCATGGGGGGATGCCGTCCGGCCCAATCGAATCGTGTTGTTCATTCCTTTGGTCCCCCACTTTTTGGGGGGGATTGGCGCCCCGTTGATGTCATCCGGATCCGAAACGGTTCGGAGTCCGAAGCCGCTCGCAAACGTTCGGTCGGGGGATCGGAACTTTTTATGGGATGAGGTCGGAGTCTGGCCTGATGGGGCCTCTGTTCTTCGTGAATTACATGAACGCAGAATTCGGATAGGGAAGCGATTTGCGAACATGGGCTCATCCCAAGTCTGCCCCCGAGTCCGTGAAAGGCATGACCGGGCAAATTGAAACGTCAGAAATATGGCAGAAGACGCCACACAGCCAACGACCTCAAATCCCATCGCAACCGATTTCCTGATTCGAGAGATTCTGCCGTTTGACGCGCTCGATCACTTGGCGAGGCGTATCGTCCAGTTTTGGGGAAAATGGCTGGGACTGGACCGTTGTGGCCTTGGATTCGAACTTCCGTTTCCACGGAAACGAGTCCAGTTTTGGTGGCCGATCGCCCCCGTTTCGGACGAGGATATCTCCGA
>JAGQQQ010000613.1 GCA_020426125.1 Planctomycetaceae bacterium | reverse complement strand
GCCGATGTCCACACTTAAGGCGACGAAGACGAAGACTCCAGTCAGACAGATTGCCGCGAGGATCAGGAATCCGCCAGTTCGGGAACTTCCCTCGAAGAACTCCTGTCCGTTTCGCGACTTCGATTGATGGTTTCTGTTTTGAACGATCATTTTCGTTTGCCGACTCAGATGTGTGACGTCTTGAGACTATTCTGAACAATTGAGACAGTTAGCTAGAAAGCGTGACTTCGGCGAGTCGAAATACAATGGAAGCAGACAGGGTCCGACCTCGGAAATATCGCAGTGGGAAGATGCTGACTTCGTCGTAGTTGACGACGGCGGAAATTCGAAAGTTGAGCAGGGCATTGTCTTCGTCCGACAGATCAAACGCATTGCCTTCGGCGGGACCGTCCGCATGGGTGATCGTGATCGTGGCATTCTGAGCCGCGACGCCACTCGCAATCATCATGTTTCGCACGTCTTGGATGATCTTCTCATTTAAAGTCATCCCGGCTGGAACGGTTTCGAGACTGTTCATCGAAGCCAGACGGCCACCTTCACGAAGAGCGGCGGTCATGTTCATTGATGCATCGAGTGCGCGTCCCATCTCGGCGACACCGAGAACAATCGTGATAAAAATGGGGGCAACCAGCGCGAATTCGACCGTGGCCGTCCCTCGGCGTTCGCGCTGAGACTGCTTAGAAACAAAGTTTTGTCGTTTCATGTGAGGTCGCCCTGTTATTCGTGTCGCATGACCGCCCCACCCCAAAGCGTGAGGTCTTTGACCCACATCGTGGTTGGCATGATGGCAATCTCGTTGTAGGGAACGCTGACTCGAACAGCAAACAGTTGCGTCGGCTCCGCGTCTTCCAGTTCGATGTCGGGAAGATTCGTATAATCGACGGCAGTTGGATTAAAGGGGGCGCTGTCGAAGACGCCTGCATCCTTGACGTAGATCGTGGCCTCGGACGGTCGAAACGTACTTCCCAGTAGTTCGTCGACGCGATCCCGAACCTCCGTCGTTGATACACCCTCCGCCGCACCGTATCGCGCCGCTCGTTTCGCCGCGGCGTTCAAGGTGTGAATCACGAGATACGCATGAGCGAACTCAATGATTCCGCCCAGGAAGATTCCAAAAACGGAAATGACCAATGCGTTTTCCACAAGAACCGCACCGAATCGCGATCGTGGTCGCTCAGCAGATCTGTGAAAAACTCTCATGGGTCGGTACTCTGAATCCGGTGCCAGATCAGTTGAGACGCGGCGTGCCAAGTCGGCTCTTCGATCGTCCGTCTCCGAAAAATTGCCAATTTCGACTTGCCCGGAGAGGCAGACATCTCACGAGGATGTTTGGGCCATCCTTTATCTTTAACGTAAGTCCCGAAAATCGGGCATGTCGGATCGTTTCGGGAAATTTTGAGAAATTTCCGAGTTTCGTTAGAGCATGGCTGCTGAAAGAAAGCGTCGGGACATTCAACCATGATCACGTATCACTTTTGACGACGTCAGCACAGAGGCAAAAGGGGAACCCGCTCGTCTCGGCCGGTCAGGGAGTGCGAGCCGCCGAATCTCTCAAGAGGTCAAGCTGATCAAAGCCCTGGTTTCGGAGGCTTGACGGGAGCCGCAAACGGTTTCACCCCGATCGCACGGACTTTGCGTTTATACACGCTGTCCCCGCAGGTCACATAGAGCGTGTCCAAATTCGGGCCAGCGAAGACCACGTTTGAAAGCCAGCCAGCGTTGGGTTTGTTTAAGATAATGTGGACGCGGCCCAATTGGTCCATGACTTGTAAGCCAACACGTGTGGTGACGTAGGTCCGTCCTTCGGTGTCGACGGTCATTCCATCGGCCCCGCTTTGCAGGTTTTCATCGGCGACGTGCAGCCAGCCATATGGTTGTTTGTGCGCGAGGTTGCCATTCTTTTGAATCTGGAAGGAATAAGTCAACCGTCCCTGCGTGTTGGCGACAGTGAGGAGCGTTTGATCGGGAGAGACGATGATTCCATTGGGACGTTCAATACCTTTATCAACAACTTTCTTGTCACCCTGGGGGGTGAACCGCCAGACCTGTTTGTTTTCCGGATCGGTGAAGTAACCAGTCCCATCCCCAAGCAACACCAGATCGTTGCTTTGCACGCCTTCGACAACGGTCTCGACTTTCCCCGTCATGTCATAGCGGACGATCTGCTGGGCGCCATTGGCACAAGCGTAAAGATTCCCGTCTCGACCGAACATTAAACCATTCGCTCGGTTCGTATCCTTGGCGAAAACGGAAACGGTCCCATCGAGACTCACATGATGGATGGTGTTATTGGGGATATCCGTAAAGAAGAGTTCGCCTTTGTCATTAACGGCCGGGCCCTCGGTGAACTTGTGGCCGGAGCTGACCAGTTGCCAGTCCTCGCCGGGAATCAAAAGATCGGTGCGGCGCTCAGGCGTCACGGGCGTTCCAACCGGCTCGGGGTAGTTCTTCCAGATAAATCGCAAGGCTTCCGGCATAATTGCAGCGGACTGCTTGGAATCATGCCCCCCTTCTCCCCAAGCATGTTCGACTTGATAGCCTGCATATCTCAAAGACGAAAGCATGTCGAGGTTGGCAGTCCACCAGTCGCCGGCATAGATGTCGAGATCGTTGGAGCCATCCTGAAGGAAAACGCGGATCGGCTTTGGTTCGAATTTGCGAATCATGACGGGAAACGCATCCGCTCCGCGAAGCCCCACGTAAGTTCCGATGGTGCTGATCACTCGACGGAACTGGTCGGGGCCTTCCCAGGCCGCGTTGAAAGCACAGATCGCTCCCGAACTGGCCCCGGCAATCGCCCGGTCGTTGGGGTCATCACTAATGTTGTAACTCTTCTTGACTTCCGGAAGAA
>JAGQQQ010000612.1 GCA_020426125.1 Planctomycetaceae bacterium | reverse complement strand
GAATCGCCGCTTTGATGTCGTGCACCTGCGCTGGGAACTTCGCGATGGGTGAAAGTCGGTACTCCACACTCGCGATGTTGTATCCCCGTTTTACGAGTTCCAGAATCGGGACATTGTCTTTGGATCCGGCCCGCCAGGCACCGCCATGCACCCAGACAATCAGCGGGGAGCCGGGCTGGTCCGTGAGATAAAGATCGAGGACCTGTTGGGGAGCGGGACCATAGCTGAGATTTCGGATCACCTTCGGGGAGCCGTCACTTGCCGTAGTGTTCGAGGCCAACACACCTATCACCAGAAGAGGCAGAAGTCCAAAATGGGGTCTCACTCCTCGTCCTCCTTCTTCTCGTTCGCTTTGTCGAGACCCCGCGGGATGAGTTCGAGGGTGACCTCAGTCTCCACGTCAGGGAGTCGCTCGGTCCACGGTTCGAATGTCAAACCGGCTGCGTTGTCAGCGGAGGACTTCACGTTGATGTCGATCATCGCGTCGCTGAAATTGGCGACGCAAATCAGGCTCCCATCCTGAGCGAGGTAACGCTCCGTGCCATCGTCCAGCTTGGCGAACTTGCTCCCGACGAAGACGAAGTCCGCTTTCATCTCCCGAGGTTGGCCCTGCTCGTACAGGGACTTCACCGCTTTCTGGTAGTCCTTGTCCTCACTCATCGCGAGGAACTTTTCCCGCTGAGTCTTGGTCATGGTGCCAAACCAAATCAGGTACTTGTTGAACTCGTCGTAACGGAGGCTGTCTTCCTTCCGTTCGATGACGACTCCTTCGGGGACCTTTTCCAGAGGAAACTCGAAGTACCGCATCGTCGCATGGCGGATCCAGCGCTGGGCGGGGACCCGTTGGTCCTGGCCGTCGGCGTCCTTCCAGTTTATGAAGATGTCGATGGTTTGCCCTTGCGGAGGCACGTATTTCGGTTGGAACTTCGCCGGCCCGCCTGGTTCGGCTCCCAGCGCCAGGAGTGCTGCGTGGACCAGATGGGCTTCCCCGTCGAACGAGAGAATGGACTCATGCTCTTTCGTTTGGCGGGGACATGCGAGCATTTCGAGGACCCCCTCTTTGAGGCAGATCTTCGTTTTCAAGAGCACGCGACCACCTGGCTTGTCGAGCAGGATGGTCTTCTTCTCGTTGAGCGGGACCAGTTTCGTCGCGGGCTTTTCCGTTGCTGGTTTGTCTTGGGCCAACAGCGCGGGGGCCAATCCGGCCAGCAGAATCAAGAGCGATGTCGCTCGCATGAATTGTCTCGCAATCTCAAAGGAGTTGGGGGGCGAGACAAGTATCCCCGATTCGCTGCGTATCTTCCAGTCGCCAAGTTGGGACCTCGATGGAGTGCGATGATTCCGCATCGCTTTCTTCTTTGCGAAGCGTGGCGGGGGCGCTCCGAAGAAGGCCCCCGGTTGTTCACTCGTGGGATCAGGGGCATCCGCTTCGCGGAGCGCCCCTGCCACCCCGAGGCGGAGCGTTCCTGCCAACTGCGTGGCACTTTGGGCTATCTGCGAATGACGACCTCTGAGCCGATGGAGAGGAGTTGAAAGACGGCTGCGATGTCTGCGTCTCGCAGACGCACGCATCCTCGCGAAGAGGGGGTGCCGATCGAATCGGGGTCGATGGTGCCATGGATCCCAATCCCAGAAAGGGAGCCAACGTCATCGTTGATTTCGATCCAATACTCCCCTAGGGGGTTGGTGGGGTCATCGTGGGCGATGGTGCCGTCTGGTCCGTAGTAGGTCGGGTCAGCCAGTTTGTCTTTCACGTGGAACGTTCCGAGCGGAGTCTTCCCCTCGGCGCCAATTCCAATCGGGAAACTGGCGACGTAATAGCCGTGGGCATGGATCGTCAGCAGAAACTGATCTTGATCGACAACCGCTGCAAAGGGGCCTTCGATGACCTTCAGCTTTTGCCCGGGACGAATTTTTTGCGGGTCGACTCGATTCAGATTCGCGAGGTACTGCCAGGGGATCTTGTACTCCTTCGCGATTGATTCCAAGCGGTCTCCAAACTCCACCGTATGCGGGGATCGGTAGTGAACATCAGGCTGGAAATAGACACGCCCCGCGAGTGCTTGCAGTTGAGTCAGAAACTCCTCTCGACGACCAGGGTGCTGCCAGTACCACGTCGAGAGCAGCCGCAGTGCCGCGACGTCCTGGCCACTGGCGACGAGTCGATCGACTTGAGCCAGATCCAGAGCCACTGGTTTCGGGGGAGTCGAACTCGCAGGTGGAGGCGTTGCGGACTCTTCTTCAACGATCGGTGCCGTCGTGGGGGCAAACGGTGGCGGAGAGTCAGGCTCCATTTGAGTCGGAAGTTCGGACTCAATTGGGAACGGGGACGCCACCTCGTTGCTGGCGAGTTGGATTCCCGATTCCTCATCGTCCATGGCCCGGATCAGGGGGCGAGAACTTGCGAAAGGTTTTTCCGTTTGGGCCGGCGGCGGGTTGAGCAATGGCGACGGGCTCTCAGCAAGCAGGGCGGTTTGGACTTCCTCCACGGGAACGAGTTCAGCGGACTCCGAAAGAGCGAGCTGAGGTTCGGGAGGTTCGTTGGGGGTCTCCTTGGGAGGTTGGATCCATTCCTCTTTCTCAAGGCCGAGCGGATCCGTGGACGCGAACTCGGTGACCGAGTCTCGCGAGGACCCGGGGATCAGATCGAACTTCCAACCCAGCAAGCCGACAAAGCTGACCAGGATCAGAAACCAGAAGTAAAAGGTCTGAACGGGGTGCCGTTTCGGGGTCTGGTCAAACATGGGTGTTCGTTCCCTCGAACCACGGTGAAAGATGGATGTCACACGGCCGAACTAATCGTTCCGCTCTTCCGGCAAACCGTCTGCCTCGACCGGATCGGCGGGAATGCTGAAGTAGGGGTCAGTGCGGCTTCCCGACTGTCTGTTGAGCTTCCAGAGCTGATGGGGAGAAGCCCAACGAATCATTTCACACCCGCTCAACAGGGGGGCGAGCAGGCAAATTGAGAAGAGAAAGTATCGCATTGGTGGTCCCTCCTTGGACGACCAGTTTGAAAACGTATGGTTGCCCCGGCGGTGTGTGGGACACCTTCGAAGACGCTGGTCGAGTCCAGGAACACAATGTGTGACTCTGGTCCAAACTGCAGTCCTGCGAAATTTCGGGGCGCGGGACCGTAGCCAAAACCCATTTTCGAGCCAAGAGGAGTTTTTCTACCCAGCCTTTCTCGACCGCCTATTTTCCGTGTGGTCTAGGGATTTCCTGGAGAGAGCGCTGACCGGCAAGCAGATCTTGGTTCGCGGCTTTAGGGCGCACCCTTTCCCGACAACTGTTCTCGAGCGGCGTCAATGACCTGCTGGGCTCGGCGGAGGAGGTGGCGGTCGCCATCCAAGAGGGCTTCGAGAAGCTGCTGCTTTTCTTCCAAATACTGGAAGGCGAAACCACGCGGCGCGTCCAGGATGTCGGACAGGTTATGGATCACATCAGCGAGCTTGACGGTCTTCGCACGCGGATCCGCGGTGGCCGTGTGGGCGCGGTCGATCGCCAGACGTTGCTTGCGGTTGCCGTCGGACTTCTGAGCGACATCCGTGAGATCGTCGACGAGACGGGCCACCTCATCGCCAAACTCGATTCGCACTTCCTCCAGTGTGACCGGCGTATCCTCGACCACATCGTGGAGCCACGCCGCCGCGAGGACAACGGGATCCTCCGTCACCGATTTCACGATCTCCGCGACGGTGGCGGGATGGACGATGTAGGGCTGGTCGCTGTACTTTCGCCGCTGGTTGATGCTTTCGTGTGCCGCCTTCGCGAAGTCAGCGGCTCGGGTGACAAGGTCGGACATGGGGCTTTGTTTCATTCAAGGAATGGCCAGAGGGCATCGGCAAAACGAAAGTGTCGCAGGGTCACTGTCTTTTTCCAACGGGGGAAGGGTGGCGAGGGCGCTCCGAACGAAGCCCCCGGATGTCTCCCATTGCTCAATCAGGGGCTTCCGCTTCGCGAAGCGCCCGCGGCACTCAATTGAATAAGAAGAGGGAGACTTCAAATTATACAAATTGACGACCAGCAATGGCGGGAGTAAACTTTCGATACCAGTGGAAGCTGGCATTTTCGAACCACATGGAAATGTGGAACCTATTCTTCTCGTGGCATGTGAAACTGCCGGAAAGGACATGTGACAATGTCGAATGATCTTGGTGCGCGACTCCAGTCCGCAAAGGAGTCTCTCTCAGCGTGGTATGACCGCTTGAACCAACAGTGGGTCGACGTGGAAACAACGCTGAAGTCATTTAATCTTTCATCCGAGGTGTGCGTCACTTTTAAAGCGGAAACGCAAGAGTTCGAGTCGGATTTTTCTGGGAATCCGCTTGTTGCCGTGTACTCGCGCGACATTGAATACTGCTTGGCATTTAAGAAGTACCAAGGGGAGTGGCGAGTCTGCTACACATCTGGCGAGACAGGAGATCCTGGCTCTTTTTCTTTCCGACCAATTTTGGACTGTTCGTTGGACGAACGGAAACTCGCCCTCGAAGGTATTCCTCAGCTGCTCGAAGCCGTGGTTGAGAAAGCCGAATCTGATTCCTCATCGCTCGAAACTGCACTGGGGGCTGCGGCCGAAGCTTTGAGTTCGATTAAGCGAGTGGCGAAGTAGCATTGTTAGTGTGTTGAAGAGAGCGTATTGTAGAAGTCAGGAAGGCTGGGTTACGCCCGTCGGCTAACCCAGCCTACTCACTTCCGCTTCGCGAAATGTCCCTGCCACCCAAGGCGTTGCCTGCCACTCGGCGTCTTCATCAGTCGCGAAGGATCTTGGCCTCGCTGACCCTCGGCTCTTTCCCAGAGATCGTGAGGACGAGCCATTCGGAGTCGATGCTCATGAATCCCCGCTCGGGGCCGAGCCACCAGCCTTTGGTCTGAGCATTCGCAAATGGACAATCATCGGGAGGCCCCAACATCGCGATGGCTTCGGCTTCCGTTTTTTCGAGGAGCGTCCCCCATTGAACAAGCCGGTCGGCCATTTCCAGACGGACTCCGTTTTCCACCAACACGGGATCCTGCCATTTCGCGGCATCAAACGGACTCCCCGGGTACCAGATCCCCTTCACTAGAATCACACCGACCACCAACGCAATGCTCGACACAAAGGTCAGGGCCAACGCGATGTAGACCAATTGCCGACGGTTTGCCGCAGCGTCGCCCGCCGGATCTGAGCGTTCATTCTCTGTTGGGGCTTCGTGGCTCATGTCCTCTACAAGATCGATGGTCATGGCTACTCTCGAAAAGTCGATTTGCGGCGCAGCGTATGGTGGTACGCCTGAGCGAATCGGTGTGACTCGTCGCGGACATATTGTAGCAGCCGCAGAGCGTAGGAGTGCCGTCCGAGCCTTCGGGGCTCGCTCTCTCCCGGAACGTAGACTTCCTCTTCCCGTTTTGCCAGAGAGATGGTCATGGGCGGTTCAATCTCGATCGATCGAAACGCTTCGAGTGCGGCGTTGAGCTGGCCTTTGCCGCCATCGATCAGCAGGATGTCGGGGAAGGTTTCCCCTTCCTGCGAGAGCCGTCGAAACCGGCGGCTGACGACCTCCCGCATGGATGCGAAGTCGTCGACTCCTTCGACCGTGCGAATCTTGTAACGCTTGTAGCCATGTTTGAAGGGGAGTCCATCAATGAACTGGACAAGGCTCGCGACGGTCTCGCCCCCTTGCAGATGAGCGATGTCCATTCCCTCGATCACGCGAGGGATCTCGGGAAGCCCGAAGATCTGCTTCAGACCTTTGAGCCCCTTCTTAGGATCAATGTAGAAGACCTCCGGTTGGACATGCTCATCGAGGTTCCCCCGCAGGCTGAGGCTTTCGAGGGCTTTGATCTCATCGCGGATCCGGGCGGCCTTTTCGAATTTCAAATCCTTGGACGCCTGCTGCATTTCGGCTTTGAGTTCTTTGAGTAGGGTCGCTTTCTTGCCGTCGAGGAACATCCGCAGGCGCCGGATGTCGTCCTTATAGTCTTCCTTGCTGATCCGCAAATTGCAGGGGGCGGTGCACTGATTGATACTCGCGAGGAGACACGGACGGAACCACCGCCAGCGTTCGTCGTCCTCGGAGATGTCCAGCGAGCAGGTACGGAACTTGAAAATCTTTTGCAGGACACCGATCGTCCCTCGGAGCTTTTTGGCCGAGGTGAACGGACCGTAGAGCTTGACACCCTTAGTCTCAGGAGTCCGGGTAAACTCCACGCGAGGAAACTCCTCGGTGGTGACAATCTGAAGATAGGGAAAAGATTTGTCGTCCTTGAGTTCCTGATTAAAACGGGGCTGAATGTCCTTAATCAGACGGGCTTCCAGGAGCACGGCATCCACTTCCGATTCGGTGGGGATGCAGTCCAGGTCGGCGATTTCGGGGATGAGATCGGCGGTTCGGCGGTCGGTGAGGGCAGCTTTCAGAAAGTAGCTGCCGGCTCGGCTGCGGAGGTTGACCGCCTTCCCGATGTAGATCACTCGGGCAAGCTTGTCCTTCATTAAATAGACACCTGGCCCGGTCGGGAACAGACGGACTTTCTCATTCGGAGGCAGGTCCACGTCCCAGGGGACTGGAGATGTGCCGGTCCGATCATCCTCGTCGAAGTCACGGTCGTCGACGCCGGACTCCTTCGATGTCGGCGGCTGGGGGGCCGGGTCGTTGGGGAAAGGTGCGGAGGGCTCCATCATGGAGGAATCATACCGTCGAGCCAAGATCCTGCTACGGGAAATTTCCGGAACTTGTCGCAGAGCGGTCAAGCCTCGGTGAGATGCTGTTTGCCTTGGTGAATTGCCAGGTCGGCAAGGCGACCAGAGGAAGCGGGACCGACAGTTTGAACGCGGACGTTCCCTTTTGGAGTGCTCCAACTCGTTGGAGCTTTCTTTCAAGCGAAGTTTTGGTGACACCAGGACGATATCGTGGGGAATGCGAGCTGCGACAAAAGGAAAGCTGTGACAAGTCACCGCCCTCTAAAGAGTGCAATGACTGATCTGTTGCGGTAATTCCGCCTGTGGGGCGCCTCATGAATCGCTTTCGCTTTTTTGAGACGAGTGAGGAGTGGGAGCGAACGCTTTTCGCAATGGCGCCGATTCAATATCCGATCCACGACCACTGTTGGATTTACAGAAAACGATTTCCCCTCAAAGATGTTGGCTAATCCGTGGAGATGCTCAGTATCTCCAATTCACTCCGCTGTGGATTGTTCGCACAAGGGACAGGGGACTGACGTCCCCC
>JAGQQQ010000611.1 GCA_020426125.1 Planctomycetaceae bacterium | reverse complement strand
TGTTGCTCAGGGGAAGGGGGAACGGCAACACGAGCCTCATTCTCCGAAGAGGCGACGCGAACCTTCCTTTCTTGCGCTGCCAGTTCCAGAGTCGACTGGTCGGGTGCCGTGAAAGCGGAGAAGACCACCCACGCCGCCATCGCTGCGACAACGCTGATTCGAGTAAGAGTCGGCTGTTTGGGCATGGCGATAAGTAGGGGTTAGGGGACGGGGGTCAGGGGACGGCGGAAGTGGGGATCACTCTGGCCCCCGCCCCCTGGCCTCTGATCCCTACTCTCCTTCAATACAACAGAATCATCTGCATAAAGGCGGCGTGGAGGGTGTCTGCTTCGATGTTGTGGGCATTCGCGGTGGTGAAAGGGACCGTGCGACCGTAGAGGTCTTTGAAACCTCGTCCCGGGATGAGGGCGGCATAGCCAGCTTCGATGACCACGTTGTCGCTGAGTAATGGCCGGTACTCGGCTCCGAGGCTGAGATCCACGCCAATGGTCTCATCAATGTCATCCTGAAACGTAAAGGCTTCAAGGACAGCGGTATCGTCGAACTCTAGATAATTCGCGTTCGTAATCAGCTTCAGCTTCGGAGTGATTTCAAAGTCCATTCCAAGATTCAACAAGATCAGGCCGGGGTTGACAAAGTTCGACTGCCCTTGGAACTTGCTCGATCGCATATCGGGAACGAGGCTGAGACGATTGACGAGCCCCACGCCAAAGAGGCGAATTTCCTGCCGTTGCCAGAAACTGAACTCGCCGCCCGCGAAGTTGGGGTTGTCCAGGATGGAGTCAAACCCCTCCGCGTCCCGGTCGTAGGGATCCTTATCACCCGACGAATAAAAAAACGACGAACGAAAGCGAACCCAGTCCCGGTCGAAAGAGAGTTCCAACGCGGCCATCTGGGCATTGATATCCTGAGCCTGTCCGGCGATTGGATTTAGGCTATCTTCGCCTAATGCCCAGTAGAATGCGTTTGAGATATTGAGAAAGCCAATGTGCCCTTCGCCGGCGAGGCCGAGATAGACCGCCTCGACCTCATGCGGCTTAAAACTTCCCGCCGGATCGGGCCGGGCGAGGAAATCGTTATTGTCAAATTGGAAATCCGGGCCGTCGCGGTTGTAATGAATGCTGGCTTGGGCGGTGTACCCAGGATATAGGAAATCCTGCCGGTAGTAATTCGCGATCAACGTGTTCTGATTGCGGTCATCGAAGAACGTGTTTAACTGGCTGTTGGTGTCCTTCTCCGTCTGATCGAAGAAAATCAGATTGAACTGATCGCGGTTCGCCAGCCGTGTCCCAAACAGTCGGACTCCACGATTGATGTCATCGAAGATGAAACCCCGAAAGTCGCTGGTAAACGGCTGTTGCCCCGCGCGAATGGATACAAAATCGTAGTCGGGACTCAGGTCAGCGAGCTTCGCTTCGGCGAACCACTCCTGGAGAGCGACAAAGTCATCCTGTCGGCTCGTTCCCCGGCGGACATCCGGATTTACAACCCCCAGTTCCTGCACACTGAGATAGTTGATGTTGAAGACAGGTGTCAGGCGGACCAACCAGTCAAACGGCTTAAAACCTGCGTTCCCGTGAAAAAGTTCAAAGGAGACTTTCAAGAAGTTTGTGGTGAAATACTGGTTGGGATCCCCGAAGAACTCTTCCTGAAATGGGTCGACGGTACTTTCAAATGGAGTCGTCGGTATCGGCAGTTGACGGTACTCGTGGACCATCAACGCTTCCGCCTCCAACTTGAAGAAGGTGTGCTGCCCGATGACGGGGTAGTCCCCTTTGAGGACATTCTGGTTATAGGGATCCCACCAGTGCCCTTTGACATACGGGTAATCATCGACTGGGGGATGGTCTTTGTCGTACCGATCCCAATCGGGGAACCCGGACCGCCAGCGATCCTCCATCGGGACGAAATGGCCGTCTTTCTGGTAGTCCTCCGGCAGGACGCCCGAGGGGCCGGAGTATCCCAACGGGGCCTCTACGGGATACGCGAGCAGATAATCATCCGGCTCTTCAAAGCTGGGATCGGGAAAGACATCGTTCGGTTCGATGAGCGGCCGTTGCAAGACCTCCGGACGAAGCGAACTGGAGGTTTCCGATTCCGCGTTGGATGTTGAATCGGACTCAGTTTGAAAGCCGATCTCGGGTGAAGGAACAAACAGCGGAGAGTTCATGGCATCGGTCGGTTCGCCAGCCCGTTCTAATGGGACGACGGCGAAGCTGAGTCCAGAATGGCCCGACGTGGAAGGCTCCTGCCAGAGTTCGGCTGTCTTGATGCTTTCGGTGTGAACGTTCCGGAGTTCATCGTCCGTCTTGGTTTTCGAATCAAAAGATGCGGGTCGAACAGAACCGGTTTGCTCGGACCTGGAATCGGGAACCGCGGCGGGGACGGCCATATTGCCGGCGGAGGCGATCTCCTTGGGCGCAGACGACGCCGGTTTTGGTTGATCAACATCCATTCCCCAGTCGGCAAGAGCCAATCGGGCTTGAGCGATGACCACCGGATGAGGATCGAACGTCGCGAGCTGAATCAGACGATCCCGAAGAGTCCCGTCCGGGGATTCTTCGGACATGGCCCGCACAACGAGTTGGCGGATACGGGGATCATCATGAAACGTGAGTTGAAGCAGAATGTCTTGCGTGGAGAGGTCTTGGGCGAGGTAGGCCTCGGTGGCAAGAATCAAACGAAGCCGGGGATCAGGGTCAACGAGCTTGCTTCCCAATTCCATTTGCGAAGGCGAAAGTGAAATTCCCAAGGCCCTGACTTGTTGCTGGGCGTCCGTTCGAATGGCCGCATCGGGATGGTGGAGATTCGCTGCGATCTCAGCGGGATTTCGCGATTCTTGCGCGGAAACTCCCTGGATCCCGAACAAAAGAAATGCCCCACAGACAACAAGCACACTCCGGCGCAGCGGCGATCGAATGCAGACGCAATGTCGCGCGAGAAGACGCCAGCAATGAAGACCGGGCACCGTCATCCTGACTGCCCAATGAATGGAAAAATCTGAGATGGCCCGTTTGGCCAACGCCGGGTTGTGACCGACCACCTCGCTTCTCCACAAGACGAAGGTCGCTCCCGATCACGGAAACCAATGCAATCGAACTCGGAACCGGCAGTGACCGCCGGTCTTCAGCAATTTTGGCGAGATTCCGATTACGTAAATTGGAAGGGCTGAACAAACCGACTATGGATCTCCGATCGATTTTTCAGAGCCTGCGCTCCCCGTGCGCCTGGAGATCTCTGATTGCCGTTTCAGGCGACTACAGTCCTCCCAGGCCGAGTGGACAGGTTTTCAGGGAGAGTCTGGCTATGGATGTTCGCACATTGTTCGTGAATTGGTTTCGCCCATCGGACCATGCCCCGCGCCCTTGGGACGCGCGTGATGAGACTCGACTGGCGGAGCAACTGGAACCCCGGTTGGTACTCGGCTCCCTGCTGCCCGGTCCTCCCACAAACGCTGGAGCGCCCGTCACGCCGGCGCCGCAAAACGACGCCCAGCCAGTCGACATCGACATTCAGACACCTTCCCAACACGATCGTGGTCTGACGATCCAAATTGATCGCCCCAATGCCCAGGAGGGAGTCGTCTCTATCGAAGTGGATGTTGAGACGGGCCGTCCTTCCGACGGAAACGACATCGAAGGAACGGTCCTGCCCAATCCGCTGGAGGACCCTGTTGAGGATGACCCGATCGATGGCATCATTCTTCCCACTCGCAGCGATGACGCATCTCCGCAAGTCGCGGACGTCGAGATTCTGTCGCTCTCCGCAACTCATCGAACAGATTCCGGGAATGAAGACGCCCAGATCGATGATCAACGCGACGCGCCTCTTCCGCTGGAACAGCCTTTGACGAATGGCAGCGAAGGGATCTTTGTCCCCACCGTTCCAGCGAATGTCGATGCGCCCGAATCGGCACCTCAAGCCCGATGGTTTGAACAAGGTGACGGGCCGCACGTTGTCCGCTACGACTTCCGCGATCAGAACGGCATCAGTAATCAACTCACTGCCGAGCAAAGGGCCATCGTCGAGGAGTCGCTGGAACTCTGGGCCGATGCGTCGTCTGATCAGATTCAGTTTGTCCGCGATCAGTCGTCGGAGGATGGATTGATCGTCAACATCGGCCTCGGCGATCTCGCGGCGATTGGTCTCAGTAGCGGAGAAGGGGGCACCGTCGCAGCGAGTGGAAGTGCCTTTGTTGAAGTCAATGGCGGATCGCAATTGATCGGGACGATCTGGCTCGACAGTTCCGAGGTCTGGGAGAACACCATTGAGAATGGGGACGTTGACGGCTCCATCGACCTGTTCACCGTTGTGTCTCACGAAACTGGTCATGTCATCGGGCTGCGAGATGTCCGGACGACTGATGATTCCGTGCTCATGAACCCCGTCTATTCGGTCGAACGAACTCGCGATTCGATCGCGGAGGCGTTTGAATCGGGGACCTTCGTCACGATTGACGGCTCCATCGATGACTCGGATCTTGTTGGGCATTCGCTGTACAACATGATGGTCGGTTACCCTCAGCTTTCCCAGGTGGAAGTCAACACTCTCTTGGAACGGGCGTCCGCTTTCTCCGATCGTGAGGATGCGATCATTGCGATTGTCGATCGAAATGGAACGATTCTCGGAGTCCGTGCGGAGCAAGATGTTCTCGACAACTTCGCCGGAGATGATGCGGGACTGGCCTTCGCGGTGGATGGAGCCGTTTCCAAGGCACGAACGGCCGCGTTCTTTGCCAATGACACCGCTCCCCTGACGTCGCGACTCGTCCGGTTCATCAGCCAGTCGACAGTCACTGAACGGGAAGTCGACTCCAACCCCAATATCACCGATCCGAATTCCACGGTTCGCGGCCCGGGATTCATTGCCCCAATCGGACTGGGGGGCCACTTTCCCCCCGATATTCCGCACACCCCACCGGTCGACTTATTCGCCATTGAACACACGAATCGAGACAGCCTCGTCAGTCCCGGACCAGACCGGATTCAGGGGACGCCCGACGATATCGCTCTTCCGTATCGTTTCAACATCAACCCGGCGAATGTCCCCGCGGGGCAGGAGATTGTGGCTCCCCTGTCCTACGGCGATGATGCCGGGATCGATGGCGTCTTCCAAAACCGGGGGATTGCCACTCTCCCCGGGGGAGTGCCGATCTATCGAGACACGAATGCCGATGGAAGAGGAGACACGCTCATCGGTGGGATCGGCGTCTTCTTCCCGGGACCAGACGGCTATGCCACCTTTGAACAGAACTTCATTCCCAATTCAGGACAGACGTCGATTGACCGAGTGAATGCTCCGTTGGTCCTGGAAGCGGAGTTGACGGCCGTCGCGGCTCTGGGAGGAAGCGAAGGAGCAGTCACGGCGGGAGCCCCGGGAGCGGAGGTGGGGGCCATCGCGGGAATTGAAGCCATCGATGACATCGACATTCCATTTGGCAACCTGACATTGGTGGGCATCAACCTGGAAGTCATCGGCCCCTGTGGTGGAATCGAAGGGGTCCGCCAACTACTCGACTTTGGTGAAGACAACATCACTCCAGGAGCTGTGAGCGGGAGCAATCAGATTCTTGGAGGCGGAGATCTGCTTCGCGACGGAGCGTCCGTTCCCGATGGCCATCTCGTCACGCCCCAAAGTTCGGCCACCGACAACTTGACCGCCGCCGATGTGACACAAATTATTGATGCCGCCATCGCCGCCGCGAATGAAACCCGCGCGGCGGTGCGTCTGGATGCGGATGCTTCCCCCGGCGCTCGCACGCGAATGGTGTTTGCCATCACCGACACCACTGGCGAAGTGCTGGGGCTATACCGAATGGAAGACGCGACCGTGTTTTCGATTGATGTCGCCGTCGCAAAAGCTCGCAACGTCGCGTACTACGCCGACCCGGATGCCTTGCAACCGGAAGACCAGATCGATGGTGTAGACGCTGGCGTTGCCTTCACGAATCGGACCTTCCGGTTTGTCGCGGAACCGAGATTCCCCGATGGCGTCGATGGCACCGATCCCCCGCCGTTCTCGATCTTGCTCGACGCGGAAGAGGCGGGAATTGATCCCCGAACCGGCGAAAACATCGGGGCTCCGGCTCCCGCGTCGGTGTTCGACAGTGTCCTTGGCTACGACTCCTTCAATCCCGGCACGAACTTTCGCGATCCCGATGACCTCGCCAACCAAAATGGCGTCGTCTTCTTTCCCGGCAGCACTCCCCTGTACAAGGACGGCGTCCTCGTCGGCGGATTCGGTGTCAGCGGCGACGGCGTCGATCAGGACGACGTCGTAACGTTTCTCGGAGCCATGGGCTTCCTCCCCGATGGTGTCGCAACCACCCGAGCAGACCAAGTCCGTGTTGACGGAGTCCGCTTGCCCTATCAGAAGTTCCTGAGAAATCCCTTTGGATAGGCGGAGGATCGAGGAACGGACTGTCAGAAGTCTCGTTGATTCGACGACGTGAGCAAAAATCTGTTTAGATCGAATACGAATCTGAGAGCCTGCCACCCAGTTCATTTAAGCGGGCCGTCTGGCTACTGATCCCTATGGTTGTCGTGGCACCGATATCAGGCGTCGTCGCCACGAGTCCGTTTTGGTGATCTCGCCATTGTTCGCGTTGCGATTCCTGCACGATTTACGCGAAGACATCCATCACCGGGTTTCCGGAAACGACCAATGGGCGGTTCGTGCGATCGCGGACTTCAGAACCGGGGTCGATCCCCATTAACCGGTATAAGGTCGCGGCAAGGTCCTCGGGACGAACGGGATCTTTCGCAGGGAGTGCTCCGCGAGAATCAGACGCTCCGTAAACGTGTCCTCCTTTCACGCCGCCACCGGCGAGCAAAGCGGTGTAACACTGCGGCCAATGGTCGCGGCTCTCATTCTTATTAATCTTTGGGGTCCGCCCGAACTCTCCCATCCAGAGCACGAGTGTTTCATCGAGCAATCCGCGGTCCTCCAAATCGTCCAATAAAGCGGGAAGCGATTGATCGGTGACGGGGTGATGATACTTATCGACAATCTGATACATCCTGGTATCATCGAAGCCGTGCGTATCCCAACCTCCTTCGCTCACTCGACGGCCCCCAATGGACCGGGAGAAATAGACCGTAACAAATTTGACTCCCGCTTCGACCAGTCGTCGGGCTAGCAGGCAGCTTTGTCCGTAGGTGGTGCGGCCATATCGGTCGCGAACCGAGGTGGGTTCGGATTCGATGTCGAACGCGGCGCGGACTTGATCGGAAGTCAGCATTGCGATCGCACGTTGGTAGTAGTCGTCGAATTCTCGCGCGGCGACGGATCGGTCCATCAACCGGGCCTGTTGGTCAACGAGTTGCTGGAGTTCGCGGCGGCGTTCCATCCGTTCCAGTTTTAAGTCGTTCGGAAGTGTCAATTCCGGAAGACGGAAGCCCGTTTCATTCGGATCATCCTTGAAGAAGAAAGGATCGTGCATCTTGCCGAGAAAACTGGCATGTTGGCCGGGGGTCACGGACCCGTCGGAAATGGTATGAGGATAGGAGACAAATGTGGGCATCTCATTCTGATTCGGAGCAAGTTTGTCAACCACGCTGCCATAGGCCGGCCAGAGATCCGGCGAATCACGGAGCCGCTGATCGTCACTGGGAGGCGCATGTCCGGTGAGGGCGTAGTACCCAGCGGAGTTATGGTTCTTCATGGTATGCGTCATGCTTCGAATGAGCGTGACGCGGTCCATCCGTTTGGCCATCTCGGGAAAGTGTTCGCAGACGGGCATCCCCGGGACCACGCTGGGGATCGGTTTGAGCGGCCCACGAATCTCCGCCGGAGCCTCGGGCTTCATGTCGAAGGTGTCCAGATGACTGGGGCCACCCCATTGAAAGAGAAAGATGACTCGTTTCGCGCGAACGGGAAACGTGAGTGCCTGTTCTTCCGCCCTGAGCAGTTGCGGAGCATTCACTCCCAACAATCCGAGACCACCAATTTTCAGAAGATGGCGCCGGGACCAGGCGAGTTGTCGAAAACCATGACAAGCGGGAGTGCGTTTAAGGGACATCGATGAGCCTGGTTATACTTCAATTGAGGATCGCAGCGATTTCCGCGATGGCGACAAGACGGGTGTCAGTTCCGGAAGATCAGTTCTTTTGCGTTCAGCAGCGCCCAAGTCAGGTCTTCCAGCACCAGCCGAGGGTTGCCGGTCGACTCAATCAATGCGAGTGTCTGGTTCAACTCTGGCGTCGTCGGCGGCCGGGTGAGTGCGGTCCAGAACAATTCGTTGATTGCCGACTCATGACTCATTCCGGTGGACAGTAACTTGCCAATTCGGTTTTCGGGATGTTGCAGCCGCTCATTAAGACTCCTGCCGCCAACGAGGGTCAGAGCCTGTCCAAGAGTTGGTTCGTCGCTCCGTTCACATTCGCAGGCGAGGAGTCTTTCCGGTTTGCCGAACAGTTTGAGGAAGGTATCGCCGTCATCAGATTCGCGACGGACCCGCTCCACTCCGGCGATCTCTCCGGCCCGAGTTCCCTGAGGATAACCCTCAAATTTTGCAGGGAGTCCCAGCACTTTCGACTGGGCATCAAGGATTTGCTCGGCGGTCAGGCGGCGGATGACCGCCCGGGCATAGAGTTGCTCATCATGGTGTTGCGGGGCGACGGTGTCCTGGGAGAAGGATGAAGCAAGTTGGTACGTGCGGGAAAGCACAATGGTCTTGACCAGATGTTTTAAGCGAAACTGATTCTGAATGAAGTCATCGGTCAAGCGAGCCAGGAGTTGAGGATGTGAGGCTGGATTTGTCGTTCGCAGGTCGTCCACCGGTTCAACCAAGCCCCGGCCCATGATGTGGTACCAGATGCGGTTGACCTGTGCTGTTGCGAACATGCGATTCTCTGGAGATGTGGCCCATTCCGCGAGTGCGTGAAGTCGGTCTCCGGGAACAGCCTGATCGCTTCCGAGAAAGTGAGGGGGAGCGACGTCCCCGGTACGGGCATTCTTGACATCGCCTTCTTCGAGGATCTTCACGATCTGCTCACCGACGAACTCGTGCTTATCGAGCTTATCTCGACGGTGATTCTCCACCACTTCATAATCAATCCGGGCGAATAAACTCGCCCATTCGTAGTATTCATCCTGTGACCAGCGATCAAACGGATGGTTATGGCACTTCGCACATTGTAAGCGGACTCCCAGAAAGACCTGCGCGGTCGTCTCGGCCCGGACAAACGGCTCGCGATGAGCCCGCCAATAGTTTGTAGGAGGGTTATCGTATGTGCTGCCCCGGGAGGCGAGGAGTTCTTTGGCAAATTGATTGATCGGCTTATCCGCGGAGAAACTGTCGACCATCCATTCGTGAAGTCGTTCGACTCCCTTGGCATCCAGAGTCTTTTCTTCATTGCGAACGATGTCCGACCACTTGAGTGCCCACATCGCCGCGAACTCCGGGCGATCTAACAGGCGATCGATCAGGTGCTCCCTTTTATCGGGGCTTGGGTCGGCAACGAATTCCCGGGCTTCGTCCGCACTCGGGAGGACGCCTAACAAGTCGAGAGAGATCCGCCGAAGGAACACGTTGTCTTCAGTGAGCGGGGCCGGGTTGATCTTTAACTGCTTGAGACGAGAGAAGACCTCTTCATCAATGAGATTCTCAACGGGTGGATCGCTCCACACAAAATTCCCGACCTGTGGGCGATAAGCCAACCGAACCGGAACCTGGGAATCAAGATACCGAACGATCACGGTGACCAACCCCGGCTGATGGAACTGGACCACACCCTCCGGCGTCACATCAACCAATGGATCACTTGGTTCGTAGACCGCGAGACGTGTGATGTCGCGTTGACTTCCGTCGGAGAAATGCGCGATGGCCTTCAACGGTTGTTGATTCTCCGGTGTCCATAGAACCGTATCTTCCGGGGTCACCTTCAACAAGGTCACCGTTGGCGCATCGGTGTTTACTGTGGGAACGCCTGACGCAATCCAATTGAAGAGGATTTCATATTCCGGAGACTCCCGGTGAAATCGTTGTCCGCCTTCGTGCGGGACCTGGGTCGTTGCTTTTTGCAGGATCAGACTTCTTTCGGGGACAATCGGGTTGACTCGCCGGGCCAAGGCGGACTGCGTCAACTGGCGGTAGTCGAAGTCGGGGTCTTGTCCTCGAAGAGAAAGAAAGAAGCCTCCCTTTCCATTGATATTTCCGTGGCAGGTCCCCGCGTTACAGCCGGCTTTCGCGAGAACAGCCATGACGTCAATCTCGAACGACACGTCCTGTCGCGGATCATCTGCGATGATCTGCGAGCCAGTCGCCAACACGAGCACCGCGCAGAGAAATTCCATCGAGAATCGAAAGATCGTTCGAAAACGGACTTGGGCTTTCAACGAGGACATGAGGGATTCTTCGTATCCGAGAGTGGGGCTGTGGGAAACCTCGGTGGGACGTTCAGTGTAATCGATCCGACGAACCGTTTGAAAGAAGCCGCTGAGACGCACGTGTCGTGTGACCTCATACGATGAGTAATCGACCACGGCTAGAAGCCGTGGCTTTGGCTTGCCCCCCCAAGGGGGGCGTCTTGATGAGGAAAGCCCCGCTGGGGCTGGTTAGTGGATTGCGTTAATCAAGCAATTGACCTTGTCCTTGCTCCCAATGCTCCTGTTCGCGAATGTCCCGACGCACGGTCGCTTCGTCGCGACCAACCGTGCTGACCCAGTACCCTGGCGCCCAAAAGTGCAGTCCCGTCATGCGACGTTCTTTCAGCAACTCGCGATGAATTCGAACGGCACTTTTGCCTTTGAGGAATCCGATCACATAGGAGACCGCATACTTCGGAGGGATTATTGACGCACAGGTGGATGTAGTCCGGCATGGCGTGGCCTTCCAGAACATCCACTCCTTTTCTGCTCGCAAAGATCCCGAAGTATTCGTCCGATCGCTCCTCGCAGTTTTCCATAGATGACCTTTCTCCGGTATTTTGGTATGAACACAATGTGGTACTTGCACTCCCATCGGACGTGCGA
>JAGQQQ010000610.1 GCA_020426125.1 Planctomycetaceae bacterium | reverse complement strand
AGTCAGCTTCTGCAACGATGGAGGAGTGGTTCCGCGCGGGGAATTCCGAAATGTCATTGTCGGCATCCTTGCCAGTTGGGGAGGTGATGGCCGAACTTGCGATTACCGCGTGCGACTCACGACACTCGCAAAGTCTCCCCATCGTCTGTAGTTACATCGTTCCGGGAAAAACGGGAAAAACCACTCAAGTTCTCCGGAAGTGCGTTGAATGCTAGGGAAAATGGCCGCGATGGGACAAGACCATTCCCACCGCGCCGCCATCGCCAAAACCCAGGATCACGGCGATTTGTGACTTCTGATCTCGCGAATCGATTTTTGGAAAAAGAATCGGCTTTTATTTCCTTGAAAAGCTGCAAGAATATGGAGAGTCATCCATGGAAAGACAGAGCCGCGAGTCGGCATACACGCTCAGCGTTGTCACAAGTGATGACGTGATCTGCATTTGGCGATTTCCCCGACTCATCAACGTTATCGATTCCACCGACCAAGAGGCGAAGTATGGTACTCACACCGGAACAGGAACTGATCGGAAAGCAGAACTTCTCCGGAGCTGTGGAAGCCGTCGCTGGGGCTGACATGACCCGCAGAGAAGCCATCAAGGCCGCTGCCGCAGGAGGAATCGGACTCGGAGCGGCGTACTTCGGGTATAAAGAGCTCGAAGCGGATCCCGTTCGAGTGGCATTTATTGGTACGGGGGACGAGGGCAATATCCTGCTCAACGAGCATCCCCCAAAGTATATGAACGTCGTCGCAATCGCCGATTTGCGGCCATCGAACCGGGAGCGGGCCTTTCGGGGGGATGGCAACGAAGTCCGAATGGGGCTGATTAAGAAACTCGGCGCCGACAAAGCGTCCAAGATCGAAGTCTTTAACAGCCACAAAGAATTGTTGGACAATGCCAAGCGGCTCGGCATCGAGGCCGTGGTCATTGCCACTCCGCTCGTGACGCATGCTCCCATCGCCATCGATTGCCTGGAGAGTGGCCTGCATGTTCTCACCGAAAAACTCATGGCCCGGACCGTCCAGTCCTGCAAGGAGATGATCCGCACCGCCAAGAAAAACAACTTGCTCCTCGCGGTCGGTCACCAGCGTCACTACAGCGTTCTCTACCACAATGCCAATAGCCTCGTTCAGAGCGGTCTCGTTGGGGACGTGAAATACATCCGGGCTCAATGGCATCGGAACAACAGTTTCCCCAACAGTGACAGTTGGCAGAAAGGGATTCCCAGCGCCGACAAGGGGTTGAAGGATGCCGATCTGAAAGCTTTCAAATTTGATTCACTGAACCACCTCATCAATTGGCGGTTGTACAACTCCACCGGTGGGGGGCTGATGGCCGAACTGGGGAGCCATCAGATGGACGCCGCGAGTATCTTCCTGGGGAAGGTGCATCCATTGGCCGTGAGCGGTTACGGGGGTAAAAACTTTTACGGAATCCCTGGCGTCGGCCCCAAGGACAAATGGGATGACGATCGCGAGATCGATGACCACATCTACGTCACCTTCGAGTTTCCGGGCACTCACTTCGAGCAGAACGATCGGGATAAAGCCATCGTGACCTACTCGTCCATCAATACCAATAAGTTCGAGCCCTATGGCGAACTCGTTTATGGCAGCCGTGGCACACTCTTTATGAAGACCGAAAAAGAAGCCATGCTCTGGAAGGAAGAAGGGCGGGGGAGCCAGGGGGGAGGTCCCGATCAACGTCTCTGGGTGATTTCCGGAACGACCACAGGCGGCGGTCCAGTCCTTGAAGCCTACGAAACCACTTCCGGTCCCAAGGCGGCATCGGGTGGGGGACCAGACTGGGCCTCGAATGTCAGCCGTGGGTATACGGAAGAGATGGAGCATTTCTGTTACGCGATCCGCAATCACGGCTCTGACTATTGGCCGGGGGGCCAGCCGCGGCCTCCCAAAGAAGGCGGTCTCCGATGCAACGGAGTCGTTGCGATGGCCGACGCCATCATGGCCTTGACCGCAAATATCGCGATGGATCAGCACAAGTACATTGAATTCAAACCGGAATGGTTTGATTTCGAAAGCGATGCAACGCCAGAAGCGGACTTCGGGGTCGACGTGTAATTCGCTCCCAAGGCAATTCGAATAACCAAAATGGCGGTCCGTCAGAAAACTGACGGACTGCTTTCTTGCGCTGTCGAGGAAATGCTTGAATCGTGAGGAGGGAATGACGACGATTCGACCAAAAAGCGTTTGATCTGCGGGGAGTGTTCGCCGTGGATCCTGCCCCAGTTCGCATCTCTCGCCGTCAAAAGTGACAGTCACCTGCTGCCGATTGACCTCACAGAGTTCCAACTGCCGCGGACACCCTGTCTCATCCATAGGACGCCTCGCGTGCTGTAGAAGTCATGTTCTACTAACAACTTTTACCCACGCGGAGGCGTTTCAGTGTCAACGGAGTGCGCAATTCAGGTTAACGCGTTTGGCCAGCAATCAGCATCTGAATGAATTTCAAATGTGCCAGAAATTGCGGGTCCGCTTCGTCGACGCGTCGAGCAACGCGACGCTTCCGTTTTTCGGTTTTCGACCAGCCACTCTGAACTTCTTGGCAGGCGGCTTCAATTTCCCGCTTGCTGGGGGTTCGTGGCTTCTTCCTGGTGACTTTCTTCGCAGAGGGGCTCGCCTGAATCATGTTCGAAACTCGTACTTCGCCGCTGGAAAAACGCGGACAGGTTGAGGGGAGTCGCTGACGTGTTCGATTCCAATCGAAGTGTCTTTTCAGCGAAATGTGAAAACTTTCCTCAAGTTTCCTATCACACGGATCGCGAAGATTTCGTGAATACGGATTCTCCGTTTCCATTTTGCAACGCTCGGCCATGTGACTTCTCCCAAATTGACGGTCGTTCCGAAATTGCGGGTCGCGAACGTGGTACGGCTGCTCTCCTTCTCTATCATGCGGACGAGGAGCGCGCCGCTCTCGGGGATTCCCCGGGTGAGAGTGGTGTAGCGAGTCCCTTCTTCAGCGATCACGAAACCGACGAATTTCCAGCCTCAAAGAGTTGCCCCCCCATGCCGATCTCCGATGACTTGAAAACGACGATTGCCCCCGTCTTAGGACGGCTCCCCAGCGGAGTGTTTATTCTCACGTCCCTGAGTGGAGACGGGCAGGAAACGGGAATGCTGGCCAGTTGGGTTCAACAAGCGGCGTTCGATCCCCCGATGTTGACAGTCGCCGTGAATGCAAAGCGGTACCTCAACGACTGGCTCCGGGCCGGCCAACCGCTGGCGGTCAGCATTGTCGGGGAGGCACAGGTCAATCTGTTTTCCCACTTTGGGAAGGGGTTCGATCCCGGCGAGAACGCGTTCGAAGGAGTCGAAGTCGAACGCACGCCGCTTGGTGTCCCGGCCTTGAAGGATTCCATCGGGTGGATTGAGGGTCGCCCCGTGGGCAGCGTGGCAGCCGGCGATCACATTGTCTACGCTGTCGAAGTGACTGCCGCCGCATCAAAGGATCGGCTGGCGACCGAGAGGCCATTCGTCCATATCCGCAAGAACGGCTTCAACTACTAGTCGTAGCGACCGGGGGCTCAGTCTCCTATCCTGCCGTTTGTTCGTGGTCGATTTCCATCACCTCCGATTATTCGCATCGCTCCCAGAACGAGTGACACATGAGAGACGGACTGTTCTTTAACGCCTTCGCACTCCCCGCCCTGTGCCTTGTATTGTCGGCTTCTCCGACAGTCGCCCAGGAGTTGCCCAGCGAAGACGATTATTATCCCATCACACGCTTCGAAGTCCCCGAAGGCGTCGTGCTCGAGGCGTCTTCCTTTCAATTGATGCCCGATGGGAAAGTCGCCGTCGCCTCGCGGCGCGGGGAGATCTGGATGATCTCGGAGCCGTTCGCGAAGGAAGTCGACGCCAGTCACTTCTCCCGCTTCGCACATGGCCTCCACGAAGTCCTCAGTCTCGCGGAGAAGGATGGCTGGCTGTACGTCGTTCAGCGTTGCGACGTCTCGCGCATTCGCGACACCAACGGAGATGGGAAGGCGGATGAATTCGAAGTCGTCAGCGACAACTGGGAAATTTCCGGCGACTACCACGAATACGCGTTCGGTTCGAAGTTCGATCCTGAGGGGAATATCTGGGTCACTCTCTGTTTGACCGGGTCGTTCTCCAGCCAGGTCCCATTTCGTGGATGGTGTGTTCGCGTCAACAAAGATGGAACGATGGTCCCCACCACGAGCGGCATCCGGTCCCCCGGGGGAATGGGCAGCGATGCCCAAGGCAACATCTTCTACACCGACAATCAGGGTCCCTGGAATGGGACCTCGGGATTGAAGATCCTCAAGCCCGGACGGTTCGTCGGCCATCCGGGGGGATTTTCCTGGTATGACCTGGAAGTGACCAAGGCCGCGATGGGGCCAAAACCCCAGGAACCCGAATCGGGCAGCCGGTTCATGGCCGAAGCGGACAAGATTCCAAAATACGATCCGCCCGTCGTGTTGTTCCCCTACAAGAAGATGGGCCAGTCCGCGAGCGGGATCGCTTGTGATACCACGGAAGGAAAGTTTGGCCCCTTTGCTGGCCAGATGTTTGTCGGCGACCAGACCTTCAGCACGGTCATGCGCGTCTTTATCGAAACGGTCAATGGCCGAATGCAGGGAGTCTGCTTCCCATTTCGAGAAGGCTTTGGCTCGGGGACGCTCGGGGTCGAGATGACGCCGCAGGGAGCCATGTTCGTCGGCGGTACGAATCGCGGTTGGGGCTCACGCGGCAACAAAGACTTCGCGGTGGAACGGGTCGACTGGACAGGAAAAGTGCCGTTTGAGATTCACGAGATGCGGGCTCGGCCCAATGGTTTTCTGCTCACTTTTACCGAGCCCGTTGATAAGGAAGCCGCTGCCAACACCGATTCCTATAAGATCGAAACCTATACCTACCTTTACCAGTCCAGCTACGGCAGTCCCGAGGTCGATCAGACCCTGCCGACGATCATGGCCGCGGAAGTCGCTGAAGATGGTCTCTCCGTCTCGCTCAAGATCGACGGCCTGCAACGCGGCCATGTCCACGAACTCCACGCCCTTGGCGTTCGATCGCAATCCGGAACACCTCTGCTTCATGAGGCGGCGTACTATACGCTGAATGAGATTCCGACAGCGGAGTGACGAGGGACTTTGGAGTGCGGTGACTTGTCACC
>JAGQQQ010000609.1 GCA_020426125.1 Planctomycetaceae bacterium | reverse complement strand
CGAACAACGCGGCCATCAGCAGGTAGGTGATCAGCAAAGCGAGGATCACGTTGAACCGCATCGCCTCCCAGGTATTCTTCAACTTGTCAGCGGTCCCCGCCAAAGTAATGCGATAGCCGCCGGCGAGCTGTCCACTCTTGATCAGGGGCGTGACGATTTCCTGCTGAATTTTCTCGATGGCCGTTTCCAGCGCGAAATTCGGTGGTGGTGTGACCACAATCGTGATCGCGCGTTGACGTTCACGGTGGTTAATCTGCTCGGGTCCGCTGCTCATTTCGATTTGAGCAAGGGCTTCCAAAGGAACGAGTTCTCCTACCGGAGTGGCAATCGGGAGAGCCCGCAACAGTTGAATGTTCTTTGAAAACTCTTCCCGCCCAGTGATGGTGAGATCGATCTTGTCCCCGCCTAGGAAGTAATCCCCAGCATAGGCGCCGTCAACCAGAGCGTTGACGGCATAACCGAGTTCACTCGTGTTGACACCCAACTGCGAGGCCTGCATCAGTTTGGGGCGCACATGGACTTCCGGGCTCGAAAGGTCGAGGCTGGGGACGGGACGGGCCTGCGTCCCTTCAGGCATGATGGCCATCGACTGACCAAAGATCTGGCCCCCGAGTGCAACCAGTTTTTCAAGATTTGGTCCAGTAATCTCGATATCGATCGTTCGTCCCCCGGTAAGACCTTGCTCAAAGAGACTGGCCTGACTGCCGACGGCGATCGTCCCGGGAAGTTTCTGTCCGACCTGAAACACCATCGGCACCAGTTGCCCAGCACGAAGGGGATCGAGCGCCCGCAACCCCACAAACACCGATCGACCGCGAGCGACAAAGAAGAAGTCGCCGATGTAGGGTGTTTGGTCGCCGTCTTGGGCAGCCTTGTCGGGATCGATATCCCAATACGGCTGAAGTTCCCGTTCAACAGTCTCCCCCAGTTCCATCAACTTATCCAGGTTGTATCCGGGAGGAGGAATCAGAATGCCGAAGACGAGATTTCGGTTCCCAGGGGGAAGGTATTCGACCTTCGGGAACAAGGCATATGCCAGATAGACCGAGGTCCCTGTCATCAGCAAGACAAGGGCTATTCGGCGAATCGTCCCCCCCTGAAGCCAGTCGTTGATCGAAGCCACGATGTGCGTAAATGTCCCGGCAACAAACAGGATCGGAGCGAGGATGAAGTTGCGGCATCCCGCGAGGAGACGAGCGATGCCGGTCGGTTCTTTCTGTCTATGGGGGGAACCGTTGTTGTCGGGGTCGTCACTCTGATCTTTGAACAACCGAGCGGCGGCGGTGGGGATGACCGTCAACGACACCAGCATCGAGAGGCCGACGGCTGCGCTAATCGCGAGGGCAATATCGCGGAACAATTGTCCCGCTTCTTCCTGAACGAACACGATCGGCAGGAACACGGCGATCGTCGTCAGCGTCGATGACAAGATCGCCCCCCAGACTTCCTGGGCTCCTTTGACCGCCGCGACAAACGGTTTCTCACCCAGCGTGTCAAATCGCCGGTAAATGTTCTCCAGCACAACAACCGCGTTGTCCACGAGCATCCCCACCGCGAACGCCATCCCCGCGAGGCTGATCACATTCAGCGACCGCCCCATAATCTGTAAAATCAGAAACGTGCCGATAATACTAATGGGAATCGCCAACCCGACGACCAGTGCTCCCCGAGCGAACCAGAAGCCCGTCCCGATGATGATGGCCAACGTGATGGCGAAGAACCACGGAGACACATACGCCGCAGCGAGAGCGCTCGCCAACACAAACGGAATCACGAACAGTGTTCGCACGCCCAAGTGGAGGAACACCATCAGCACGATCATGGTGAGCGCACCGCCGATGAAGATATTCTGTTGAACGAGTGTCACCGAGGACTCAATGTATTCCGTTTCATCGTAAACTTGAGTCAGCACCAACCCGCGATCATGCAGAATATCGCGGTTGATCTCCTCGCTGCTTTTCTTGAGTCCAGCCATGACGTCGAGAATGTTGGCGCCGGTTTGCCGAAGCGCGTTCACGGCAATACTGGATTCTCCAAAGCGACGGACCAGACCATCCGGCTTTTTGAAACCGAATCGCACTTCCGCCACGTCTCGAACATAGACGGGGGCCCCGTCTTGCACTGTCAGAAGTTGTTGTTCCACCTGATCGGGGGACCGGAATTGCCCGAGCGTGCGAACGACCCAGCGACGTTTCGACTCCCAGAAGTCTCCCGCAGAGATGTCATCGTTCTGGCCGCGAAGAACGCGGCGGACATCCTCGATAGTCAAGTTGCGAGCCGCGAGCAATTCGGGATCCACAACGACTTGCAATTCATCTTCGAGTCCGCCAATCACGTTGGCTTGCGAGACCCCGGAGACACGTTCGAATGCCGCTTCAATTTCATCCTCCGCGAATCGGCGGAGCTTGGTGACGTCCAGATCCGGAGGCGGGAGAAGTTCGCTCACCTCCGGATTTTTCTCCGCGAGTTTGCGGAGCCGAAGCATGGCGAGTCCCTGATTGGGAGCCCTTTTGACCTTTTCCAGTTCTTCCTTGAGATCGGGATTTTTGGCGATGACCTCGTCGACCCGCTCCGCGCTGGGGCGTTCCGCGCTGAGTATGAACCAGGCGATTGGTCGGTCGGAGGAGTTGGCCGTGCTAATAACTGGCTTGTCGACGTCATCGGGGTATTCCGAGACTTGGCCAAGGCGGGCGTTGACATCGACGGCTGCTTTGTCCATGTCGGTGCCAACGCGAAACTCAAGTGTCACCGTCCCCACTGAGTCTGAGCTTTCGGAGGAAAGCTTCACGAGGCTTTCGGTGCTTTTGAGCTGTTCCTCTTGCTCGATGATGATTTCCCGTTCAATTTCCTGGGGAGAGGCTCCCGGCCAACGCGTGGTGACGGAGATCGTCGGCGTCTGAACTTCGGGCGTGAGTTGCATCGGCATCGCGAACAAGGCGATGGTCCCGAACAAGGCCACGAGCAGGACGCCGACCGAGACTTTGACGGGGCTATAGACGAAGGCTTGGATGAGATTCATTTGATCGGACCAAAATCTCGGGGGCGGTTGTCTCGTATCGACGATCTAACAATTCCGAATACGCGGCACTTGGCTAATCGGCCGCTTGTTCGGTCTCTTGCGTTTTCTCGCGAACGGCTCGCGGAGGGGGAGGCATGGTGTCGAGAATATTGACCGCCGCTCCCGGTTGCAGACGCTCATTTCCCTCCACGACGACGAGCATGCCTGTAGTAAGCTGATCGGAAATGGCCTCGACCAGCATGCCGCTCTCGATCCCCTTCTGCACGGGGAGCATTCGGACCTGGCCCTGTTTCCCGTCAGACTTGGGATCGAGGTCGACCACCCAGACGGACGCCCTGGTCCCAGACAACACCAGCGCGTCCTTCGGAATCAACAAGCAATCTTTGCTTGGCCCAGTCGGGAGATTCACGCGGGCAATCGTTCCGGAATTGATGAGCGGTGTGCCGTCGTCACGAATAATGTTGTTGACCTGAACCTTCACAGGGAACGTCCGAGAACGCGGGTCGGCTTCGGGGACAATATGAACGATTTCTCCCGGGAACGGCTGGGGCTTCCCAGCTTCCGTTTTGGGAGCGTCGGCAACATTGTCGAGAGACGGAATTCGCACGTCGACTTCCATCCCCCGTTTGATAAAGGGGACATAGAGTTCCAAAGCATGGGCCAGCACGTGGACTCGGTCCAAGGCGACCACCTCCGCGACGGGGCCGCCGCGATTGACCCAGGCCCCGATCTCGGTGTGTTCTGAACTGATGTACCCAGCAAAGCGAGAAATGATGGTGTGCTTGGTCAGTTGGTCCTTGAGCTTGTCCGTCACCGCTTGCTGCATCGCAATCCGGGCTTCGGCCTGAGCGATTTTCTCTTCTCTCGCCGGCTTCTCTGCCAGTTGTTTCGCCGCGGTCTTGAGCTTGAAGGTGGCTTTCGTTTGTATGAGCTGGGCTCGTGCCTGATCGAGATCACCTTCACTCGCCGCGTTCGCAGTGCGTTGGAGTTTTTCTAACCGATCAAAATTTTGTTGGGCTAGAGTTTTGGCTGCTTCGGCAACGGACACCTCGGCGGCCGCCTGTTCCCGTTCCTCGGGAAGGCTACCGTTTTGAAGTTCGCGGAGTTCGTCCTGACGGAGTTTCAACTCGGCCTCGGCCGCCTCAATTTCCTTTTTGATTGTCTCCGTCAGTAGTTGAGCGAGCATCCCTTTCTCTTCCACGCGGTCCCCCTCGTTGAGTGGAAATTCGACGATTCGGCCGTCGACCGCGCTACCAATGAGCGCCCGCTTCTCGGGCATCACCGTTCCCACGAATTCCTGCGTAGGATGGACCGTGTCCCGGAACGCTTCAAACACAACCACCGCCGCCGGGCCGCGGCCTTGGGCGAAGAGCAGGCTCGGACAAGTGACGAAAAACGCGACGGCGAATATGCCGCCTGTGATCCAGTCCGTTCGTAAATGGGCAAACAGTTTCACGCAAAGGTCTCTTTGAGAAAGTGGAGGCATGGCATTTGAATTGGGGAGGTCATCAATGGGATTCTAGGTGGACGTCGTCCCTCGTCC
>JAGQQQ010000023.1 GCA_020426125.1 Planctomycetaceae bacterium | reverse complement strand
CGATAAAGATCGAACTGTAGGTACCCACAATTACGCCCAATACCAGACAGTAAGCAAATCCATGAATTCCCTCGCCACCGATAGCGTACAGAATCAGAACCACGATCAAAGTCGTAATCGATGTCAACAAGGTACGGGACAGAGTCTGGTTCAGACTTTCATTAACCATGTTGGTCGTTAAGGCAGGGTTCTTACCACGTACTTCTCGAATCCGGTCGAAGACCACAATCGTATCGTTGAGCGAATACCCAATAATCGTCAGAAACGCCGCCACGATTGGCAGGTTAATCTTAAAGTCTTCCAGCATCAGGATACTGCCCACGGGATTGCCGCTCAGGTAAGCTCCCAGAGCGAGAAGTCCGAGTACGATTAAGACATCGTGAATCAGAGCGGCACACGCGGCCAGACCGAAGCTAACACGCTGGAATCGCACCCAGAGATAGCCAATGATCGCCAGCAGGCTGAAGACCATGGCGGTGATCGCCGCCGTCTTGGTTTCGCCAGCGACGGCCGTATCAAAGGTATTGATTTCCTCAAAATGAGGATCTTTTTCCAAATCCGTTTTCAAAACCTCCAACATGGTTTTGACGTCAGCCGCGTTGACGGCCGAAGCCACGCTCAATTCGATCTCATTCACTTTGCTCCCCTCGCCGGAGACGGAACTTGCAGTGATGAGATCGTCTGATGCTTTGTAGCGTTCCATGGTTTTTAATGCGGATTCGGCTTCCTCCGCCAGGGAGTTGGGCAGCATGGATTCGGACAGGGAGACCTTGATGCGGGAGCCCCCAGCGAATTGGTCCGCGGGCTCATCGTCTGGAGTTGGCGCCTCAGATTCTGGGATCTGCACAACTTCCCCCAAAGTGACGTGTTGCTGAACCAGTTCAAAGTTGTGATCGGCGAACGCCTCTTTGATCTTATCGCTCACGTTCTGCGCGTTCGGTTCAATCGTTCGCATTCGGAACAGCGTCTGCTCCTGACCATTGTCGACGACGGACAACCGCTCCAAAGAAATGTTCTTCTCAAACTGCGATTCCAGGTGGCTGCGAACCTCCTCAATGGGAGGGGCCTCCCCTTCAAACTTGAAGGTGACCATCGAACCACCGCGAAAGTCGATGTCAAGATTGTCGGCGCCGCGTGTTGCGACCGCCGCCAATCCGATACCAATCAAGATCAACGACAAGACCGCCGCCATCCCTTTCTTCCCGAGAAAGTTCCAATTCTCCGGTCGAATAATGCAGAACATCTTGAGGTCTGTAATCCAACGCTTGTGCTCGGCGATATCGAAGATCAGCCGACCAATGTAAACGGCACTGAACATACTCATGATGATGCCGATGAAAAGTGTGACCGCGAAGCCTTTGACCTGGTCCGTACCGATATAGTAGAGAACGACCGCTGTGATGAGCGTGGTGACGTTGGCATCAAAGATGGTCGAAAATGCCTTTTCGAAACCATTCTTAATCGCCATTCGCAGGCTGGATCCCTTTTCCCGTTCTTCGCGGATCCGCTCGAAGATCAGCACGTTGGCATCGACCGCCATCCCGATCGTCAACACCAGACCCGCGAGGCCCGGCAGAGTAAATGTCGCATCAATCAGCGACATCGCTCCTAAGACCAGAACGATGTTAATGGCCAAACAGACATCGGCCACGAACCCGGCCGTCAGGTAATAGCCGAGCGTGACGACGAACACCGCGATTGTGCCAATGATGATCGCGGTGAACCCCTTCTTCTGAACGTCAACCCCCAACTGAGGGCTGACGGTAAACTCGCTCACCGGTTCCTTGATCAAGGGGACTTCCAGCGCCCCCGCATTCAGGACACTGATCAGTTCATCAATCTCTTCCTGGGAAAAGTTTCCGTCGATCTGGCCAGTGGCTCCAATGACAGCGTTGATCGTCGGGGCGGAGTGAATTTCATCATTCAGAAGCACTGCCAAACGACTCTTATAGTCCGCGCCCTGTCGCGGCTGATATTTCGATGTCAACTGCTGGAACAAGTATCCCCCACGATCGTTGAACGTAAAGCCGACCGCGAGGCCGCGATCGCTAAACTGCTCCCGAACGCTTTTGAGCAGACGACCAGTGATCCGGCGTTTGGGATCCGGGTCGACGACGACCAGAAATTCCGTGGCTTCTTTTCCGTTGATGGTTCGCGTCCGCGTGTGGACTCGTTCCCCAGGAAAAACTTTCAAATTCCCCTCGTTGTCGCGAGCGGACCGCCGCCATTTCGCGACGAGTTTGCCATCACGAAAGATCTCCGTTGACTCGTCACCTCGCTCCCGAGCGAGATCAATCAAATCCGAATGGTCCACATCCGTGGCCAGCAAGGCGAACTCCAGTTCCCCCAGGTTCGTCACATCACGTTTGACCTGTTCGACCTTTTCCTGATCGGCACCCGGGACGATCACTTCCAATCGGTCTTCTCCGACCTTGCGAACGGTGACCTCTTCCGTCCCCGTGGGGTTCACGCGACGTCCGACAGCGGCGACCATCTTGTCCATCACCTCCCCGGTGATTTCCTTATCCTCCGCAGCAGCGGCAGCACGGTCGACCTGGAAGGTCATATTCGCCCCCCCTGCGAGGTCGATCCCGAGGTCGATGGCACTTAACGGGTTCTGCCCCGTCACCGCCCGGGAGACAAAGGGGGTCAACCCCAGCGTTAATGAGAACAGGACGATTCCGATCTTTGTGCCGTAGTCCCGCATCTTCAGGACGTTCGCGAGCAGATTTCCAACGACAAACGGCACCACGATGACGGCGATCACCGCGAGAAAGGCGACCCAGCCGATCGTGCTGTCAGAAACAGTCTGTTCGGCCGCAGTCAGTGAGGCATCGTCGGCAGCCAGGAGGAGAAGGTTCATTGAAAAGGGGTTCATCCAGTGTACTCCGTCCCTGGGGAGGGGTCCGGCGTCGTGCCGGCAGGGGGCTGTTAGGGACTGTGAATTTGGGAAATTTGGAAATTGTTCAATCGAGAGTGTTCAATCGAGAGATGGTCGGCGAAGGGGGCGAGACCCGCTTATTCGCCGGCCTTCTCGGAATCTTTGGTCTCTTTGGGTATGATTTCACGGATGGCGCTTGGCAGCATCTTCAGCCGGGTATTGTCGTCCACTCGAATGGTGACTTCCTTTTTGTCTTCCGACAAGCTGACGAACGTGCCGATGATTCCACCGATCGTGATCACGCGATCGTTCTTCTTCAGCGAGGAGATCATCTCGTCCCGCTTGGACTTCTCCTTTGCGTCCGCCCGACCAAAGAAGATCTGGCCGATCATGATGATGAACAGGGCTGGGAGCAGATAGACCATCAGCGGTCCCCAGGGGGAGACTTCCGGAGCGGCGTCACCTTGGGCGAGGATCAAAATCTGCGGAATCCAGTTCACCATCTTGCTGTTCAACCCGATCAAAAGCGGTCGGTTTTCGAGAGGAGAGAACTCTCCCCCCAGCGAAACGAAGCGGGTAGTTTAGGGATCCGGCGAAACGCGAGCAAGATGTTCGCGTCGAAACTCTTGGGCAGAGTTTGACTTAATTGCCGCTCTCAATTCCCGGACGACGGTCTGGTAGAACGCGAGGTTGTGAACGGAGAGCAACA
>JAGQQQ010000608.1 GCA_020426125.1 Planctomycetaceae bacterium | reverse complement strand
CATGCAGTTCTTCCAGTTCCCGTCGCACGGCTCGATGTTTCGTAGCTTCGCGAAGTTGGGATTCCGTGATATCGGGCTGCTCCACCGGGGAGTGGGGGCCAACATAGGTCACGCGATAAAGCCCGGTTTGGGATCCGCGTCCCCCGGTGATGAAATACATCTGCCCATCGGGACCGAATGTCAAATCGCAGATATTCAGGGGGGCTCCTTCAAGAAAGAGCTTCGAAGTTGCGGAGTAGGTCGCTCCGATCGGAGTGAGGTCAATGGCCAGCATTCGACCGTTTTGCCAATCCGCGGCGAATAGCTTTTTCTGGAAAGGCCTTGGCCAATCACTGTTTGTGCCGAATTCGAGGCCGGTCGGGGAGCCGTATCCGGTGTCGTGCGTCGTGGGAAGTGAGTCGGGATACCATTCGGCCCATTTGCCGGTTCCCCAGCGCCAGCCGTATTCTCCCCCTGAGACAACATGGTTGATTCGTGTGGGCCGATACCAGGGCAGCCCGGCATCCCATTCCATATCGGCGTCCCAGGTGAAGAGTTCCCCGTCCGCGTTGAAGGCGGCATCCACCTGATTCCGAAATCCTCCAGCCATGATTGTCCAGGTCTGACAGTCAGGGTCCGTTTTCAGGAGGAAACCAACCCGATTGTCCTGCCCCGCATCGTGGGGATGGGGCAACGCCCAGTCATTCCGGGGATCCCGATAGGGCGATTGGGGATCGAATGCCTCGGGAAAGGAAACATCGTTCCCAATCACCCAGTAGATGTTTTGGTCGGGGCCCAGCAGGATCTGGTTGGTGCCGTGGCCATAACGGCTGCGATAGTCAATTTTGCGTAGTAACTCGAATTCTTCGAAGATGTCGTCGTCATTGAGATCACGGAGGCGATAGAGCGCTGGCGTATTGGTCGCGGAGACGTACAGAGAGTGATGCGCGTACAAAAGGCCACGACAATGTTTGAGGACGTTGGTGAAGGCGAGAGTTTCCACCGTCAACGGACTCGACTCGGTCGGTAACACGACTCTCACAAGCCCGGCGTCATCGCGGGCGATGATCAATCGTCCCTGATCATCGAAGGTCATACTGATCCAGGAGCCGTCTTCCTCTCGTGCGGAGTGCAGGAGTTCAACCTGAAATCCGGGGTGGACCTGAATCGACTCGGGAGGAGTCGCGGCCTGCTCCGCACCCCATACACTGGTGACCATGCCCAGCCAGAAGAAAATCAGACTTCGCAACACCGCCAACTCCGCTTGAGGAAAGAAGTTCGCCAGGAATTCGCATAGACTCGCAGATTCGCATTGAAAGCGAAACAGTGGGAAATCCCGGTCACGACAGATCTGATCCTCGTTCTCGGCCAACGATTCCGCTTCCTTCCTCCCCTGGCGATCCGACGGGTTTGGAATTCCGGAAATTGGTCGGCAATCACCAACTCGGAATTCCTCGCAACCCCTCATGAAGTCGGGAAAGGCCTCACCCCCCGAAAACTAGGGCCGCGAGTGGGTTGCCGAAACCGAGACGTTCACGATCCATGAATTCCGGATTTGCCACTCCATGCCGACCGGTTGCGACCGGTTTCCCGCAAAGGGCCCCTCTTGACGCTTGAATCGGCATGCTCTAGGCTCCGCGCGAACGGATTGATCCACGCTTTTCGTCTCAAGGTCCACCCCTGTTCCCGTGGACCTCTCGAACGGAGTCAACACAGACGGACCGCCCAGCCGAGTTATCCGGTTTGGTGGCTGTTCTTCAAACGGCATCGGTCATAATCGTGCCGTGGTTGTGTCCCCGATTCCGGTTTCGCGGCGTGGCCACGAATTAGAAGGTTTCGAAACATGGCTGAATTGATTGCCCCTCATGGCGGACTGGCCGAACCGGTCTGCTGCACCGTTTCCCAGGACGAAGCCGAAAGTTTCCAAGGGGAAGCCGCTAGCCTCAAGCAAGTTCCCGTTTCGTCTGCCGACCTGTCGAGCGTCTATCGCTTTGCCGATGGCACGTTGAGCCCTCTGACCGGTCCAATGTGTCAAAAGACCTACGAACGGGTCCTCGAAGAATCCGTTGTTGAGAACAACGGTGAGAAGTACGCCTGGACCATTCCGATCGCGTTTCCCGTCACCTCCGCTGTCGCGAAGACTCTGGAAACGGGAGAAACGGTCGCGTTGACCTGTCCGGAAGGTTCCATCGTCGGCACCCTGGAATTGACGGATGTTTATCCGTGGGACAAATGTGGGTATTTGAAATCGGTCTACGGCACCGGACGTCTGGATCATCCCGGCGCCGCGATGGTGCTGAGTGGGCCGGATGCCGAGAAGGCGTTCCTCGTCGGCGGAAAGATTCGAGCCCTGCCGCAACCGAAAAACGCGAAGTTCGGCCAATACGTGTTGACTCCGCGTGAAGTCCGCAAACTGCTCTCGGAAACTGGCTGGGACGCCTGTGTCGCCTTTCAAACTCGGAACCCGCTTCACCGGGCTCATGAGTATGCACTGGTTTACGGGCTCGAAACTCTCCTGAAGGCCGGCAAGAACGCCGGAGCGGTGTTGAACCCATTGATCGGCGAGACGAAGGGAGACGACGTCAACGCCGAAATCCGGATGGAGACCTACGAGAAACTCATCACCGAGCGGGCTCTCGGAGAAGGGGACAGCGACCCCGAGTTGTGGAGCAAACGGGATGACTCCGTTCCGGATCGTGTCAAACTGCTCGGCCTGGATATCAAGATGTTCTACGG
>JAGQQQ010000607.1 GCA_020426125.1 Planctomycetaceae bacterium | reverse complement strand
CATGTTGACGAAGTAGTCATCCGCCAGAGATTCATACAGATTCATCAATTCGTTCCCCATCGTTCGGAGGCACGCATCAGCCCCCCTCGCCAATCCTGGTCAGTCCCAAAATCCCTTTGGGGAAAACGCCAAATCGGTCATCGATAATTCACACTCAACCCCCTATTCTATGAGGGGACTCCAACCCGGTCAAAACAGAGTGAATTCCATGAACACCCTCCCCCTGATCACTCGAATCTTCGAGACTCCTATGGGCTGGTGCGGAATGGCCGGAACTTCGCGAGGGGTCTGTCGTCTGACATTCGGACACCGGAGTGGCGAGGAGGTTCTCGCTGACCTGGGGATGAAGAAACGGGATTCCGCGGAGACTCTCTGGGCCCATCCGGCACAGCGTCTGTTGACGGACTATCTCTCTCATCAGCCGGTGGACCTTTCGGTAATCCCTCTGGATCTTCCCCCAGGGACGGCCTTTCAAGAACGGATTCGGGCCATCGTTCGGGAGATTCCTTATGGAAAGACGTTATCATACGGCGAAGTGGCGATTGAGGCTGGATATCCCGGGGCAGCACGCGCGGTGGGAACCGTCATGTCGACCAACCCAATTCCCCTTTTGATCCCCTGTCATCGGGTGATGGGGGCTCATGGAAAACTGGGCGGCTATTCCGCCCCTCAAGGGCTGGCAATGAAGAGGCTGCTGCTGGACATGGAACACGATGGCCTGTCAATCGATCGGGCGGTTTCATCGCAACTTTCGCTCTTCGTTGTCTGAACGTCGCGAACTCTTCTGTTGTGACTCAAGTCGCGTGATCGGACTTTTTGGAATCGGGATGATATCACTTCGATGCGTTTGTTGATTTCTCTTTTTTTCAGTTTCGGTTTGCTCCATTCTCCCGTCGTGGCGGAAATGGAGACACTCTCCGGCAGGACGATGGGAACGACATACACCATCAAGTTCTTTTCCGAGGAGCAAGCCGTTCACGAGATTCCCGATCTCGTTGAAAATCGTCTGGCGGAGATCAACCGATTGATGTCGACTTATGATCCGGAATCCGAACTCTCGAGATTCAATCAATCGACGACAACGGACTGGTTCTCAGTCGCTCCCGACACAGCCTTCGTCGTGAAACGGGCTCTTGAGATTCATCAACTCTCGGGGGGAGCGTTCGATCCGACTGTTGGCCGGTTGGTCAAACTGTGGAGTTTCGGCGAGGGTGATCGGACGTATGCCCCCCCTCCGGCGGATCCATTGCGGGAAGCGAAGGACTCCATGGGAGCGGATCTCGTCAA
>JAGQQQ010000606.1:9668-15892 GCA_020426125.1 Planctomycetaceae bacterium | reverse complement strand
CTTGAGGCTCCAGCCATCTTCGATGAATCGCGTCGTCAGCCAATCCAACAATTCCGGATGGGACGGCGAATGCGATCGCAATCCGAAGTCGCTGGGAGTGTCGACGAGTCCTTCTCCGAAGTGGTGTGCCCACGCTCGGTTGACGGCCACCCGCGCGGTCAGCGGATTCGACGGCTCCACAATCGCCTCCGCCAGTTCCCGACGCCCACTGCCATTCGCAAACGGTTCCGGGTTCCCATCGGAAAACAAACTGAGAAAGTGCCGGTCGACTCGGGCACCATGCTTCACCGCATTCCCACGCTTAAAGATATAGGCGGAAACAGGCTCCGGCTTATCTACTAACGTCATCGCACACGGCACCGGGTGCGACGCATTGATCATCCAGCGATCGACCTCCCCCTGAAGTTTCCAGAGTTCGGTCGTCGTACTGGAGGCGAAGAACGTCTCGATGTGGACGACGGGAAGATCGGGCACCACAGTCGGACTTTCCGGTCCGTACAACAACTGGCGGATTTGCTCGAGCGAGTCATCAGCCAACCGTTCCGGCGGCTGCTCCCCTTCATCGCGAGGGGGGGCCTGTGCTTGATCCCATGCTTCGATCGCCCGTTGAAACAACGCAGCGTAACGGTCGATCACGTCCTCGAACGATTGGGGAACGGTCGCGAATTCCGCCTTCACCAGAGGATGAAGTTCGTTTTCGCTCATCTGTTGAAGTGAGGCAGTGACCTCGACGGCCTCCGTCGCAAAGGTCTCGGCATCGAGGTTTTGGTACGCGTGCCAGGCCACAAACACGGGATGCCGATTCCGTTTCGTCTCGCGAAGAAACAGTTCCCAGCGACGGACAAACGCGGGCAATAAGTCTTCCAATTCGAAAACTTGGTCAAACCCCTGAGCCGGATATTTATCCAACTCCGTTTGAGTCTGCAGGTAGTCGCGAATACGGCCACGAGCCCGATCCGAAGAGGACTTCCGCTTCTCGGCGATCTTCGCTGCGAGAGTGTCCTGCCGTTTCTTCAGTTCCGCCTCGAACGCCTCATCACCCGGGGCCGATGGGAGCCGGACGACACGTTCAGCGCTGCTGTTAAAGACACCATAAAGGGAATAGTAGTCGGCTGTCGGAATGGGGTCATACTTGTGGTCATGGCATCGCGCACAACTCACGGTCAGCGCCATTGTTCCCCGGCAGACGACATCGATGCGGTCGTCGATAATGTCCGCGGGGACTCCCAGAAATCGGCGGCCCAGCGTGAGGAAACCCATCGCCGCGAGGTCGTCGATCGTCGCGCTCTCCACTTGATCCGCCGCAATCTGCAATCGCAGAAACTGATCATACGGCAAATCCCTGTTGAACGCCTTGACGATCCAGTCCCGGTACGCCCAGGCGTGGACCCAGAACCGTTCTTCCCGGGCATAGACATAGCCCTTTGTGTCGGAATAGCGAGCGATGTCCAGCCAGTGCCGAGCCCATTGTTCTCCATACTGCGGAGACTCCAGCAACCGGTCGACGAGTTTTTCATAGGCGTGCGGATCGGCATCATTCACGAACGCTTCGACCTCCTCAGGCGAGGGGGGAAGTCCGGTCAGCGTGTAGAACACCCGCCGAATGAGAGTTCGACGATCGGCCTCCGGTGACGGTTGCAACCCGTGCGACGCCAACTTGGCCTGAATAAAGGCATCAATCGGGTTCTTGGGAGACGACTCAACCTTTGGGATCTCGGGATCGCGAACCGGCTGAAACGCCCAATGCTCTTCCGCGGCAGAGTCTTTGGGGGAAACCAGCGGCCCCACTGACTCTGGCCACGCGGCGCCTGATCGAACCCAAGCCGCGAGCAAGTCAATCTCCTGCGCCGACAGTTTGTCATCAGGCGGCATCTTCAAGTCGCCCGTTTGTCGGACCGCCTGCAACAACAGGCTCTCGTCCGGCTTTTCCAAGACCAGAGCCGAACCGTGTTCCCCGCCGCGAAGCATTGCTTCGCGGGAGGTGAGGCTCAGTCCGCCGTTGGGATCGTCCGGGCCGTGGCAGTCGACGCACTTATTGAGGATCAGCGGCCGAATCTGCTTCTCGAACAGTTCTTCCGCCGCATGCCGAGGGTCCTCCCCCCTCACAATCGAATTCCAGAGAACTGTCGCCAGGATCAAGGTCGCGCCGGCCTGAATCACGCGAGGGGTGGAATCCGAATGGGGGAATGACTGACAAGATGTTGCAATCATATTCAGCACTACCAATGGAGTCGAAAAGCGTTTTCCATGCCAATCGCTGGTCTCGATATGAACCATCAGGTCCAAATACTCGCCACTGAGACCTGCCATGTTCAGTTTGCTACGCTCGAGCGACAGGGTCAACACATGGCCCTGTTTCCCGGAGAACGTGAAAGGCCGTCAATCGCCGAAGGTCTCTCCCTTCATCCAGGCGATTCCCATCCCGATCATGGCAAACGGCAAGACCAGCCCTCGCAGGGCTCGTGGTTCAAAACCTTCCGCAACAGCCATGTACAGGATTCCCACCAGGAGCAGGACTCCGAATGCCAGTATCAGCCCTCCAAGCATTTGCTTTGCCCCCCATCCTGAGCCAGCGGATGACTTCTTCTTGCGTTTCTTTTTCTGGGAGGAGGCTTTCGTTCGTGGAGGACGTTTCGCAAAGGACGGCGAACCCATCCCGTCCCAGTCGTTTCGAAAGTCTTCATCTCCCAGAGGAACTTGAACCGCTTGCCCGCAGTCCGGGCATCGGATCCGTTTGCCCCCGTGCTCGTCTTTGACCTTCAGTGCTCTGCCGCAATCGCACTCACACCGGATCATCCCATGCTTCCTTCTGATTGTCCCAATCGATGCTCGATGATTGGCGAAACCATGACTCAAGAAGCTAAAGGAGTCAAATATAAGCGTTTTGGCGAAAGTTCGTGCCGACGGATCGAGTTCTCGACACAATTCCCTCGCGGACGGCTATTGGGCGCCAGCAATGTCCTTGCGAAGTTTCTTCGCATCACGCAGATAGATGTGGACCATCTCGCTTTGATCACGGTCCGAATTGACATGGAGGAGAACACGAATCACCAGTGGTAACGCATTGGGAACGTCGATTTCCGAAGCACAGAGCAAAGGAACCTGGCTCATCCCCAATTCGCGGGCAGCCTCGGCCGGAAAGGACGCATTCAGATCGGGAGTGGTCGTAAAGATGGCGGACACGATCTCGGTGTGATCGCTGAGTTGGTTTCGCTCCAAGAGCTCGACGAGTAGTTCCTTCGTCGCGCCCAGGATCTCCGCCTGGGTATTCTCTTGAACAGTGATCGCCCCTCGCACTCCGCGGACAGGCATGGAAACTCCATCGGCTCGACAAACATGACATCATTGATGGCGGATTGTAATGAACTCGCCCAGCGCATTCGAGTTTGTGAGAATGTGAGTTTGCCCCGATTTCGAAGGCGACCGCGAAAGCGCGAATGAGGAGTCACTCTTCAGTGATACTCCGTCTGATGAGTTGCCTGAGATTGTGAGTGGAGATGCCGTGCGACCGCGAAGACGCCCAGCAATAGGGGGATCACCGTCCAGACACAGCCAAAGATTCCGAAAGCCAGTCCTTCGCCAAACGCTTGAGCGAACTCGACCGGTTTCGGGGCTTCGTCAGCCATCGCGATTCGACGAAACTTCGCCGCCGCCGAAATCGCTCCCATTGTTCCGAGGACGGCCGGCCCCAATGACCAAATCAACTGCCCGACAATCGACGCCTTGGGAGGCTTTGTCAGCAGATTGGCGAGTCCCCAAAACGCGGCGAGCACGCCGCACCCGAGCAGAACCCAGATGAGCGGCCCCCCTGCTTGAAGCAGATGGACCAGTAACGGAAGTTGTCCCTGACCAGCGGGCATGGCAATCTCCGGTATGAAGAGAGCCAGCAGCAAGCGAGGCTCGCTACTGGCTCGAAGGGGAACGCAATGAGTCTTTTATCGAGTTGCGAGGCGATCCGTGGACTACGGAAGTTCCACCGTCTTGAGATGCGCGGGGCCCCCTTCCGCTTGCGTGATCAAAACGGCATGCGTGTCGTTCAACTTATCGAGTTGCACGACGCCATCCATCGATTCGATCGTCACATAGTCCTGTCCAGCCTGGCCTCCGCCACGGACTGGCTCTGACAGACTGACTTCGCTGAGCTTATCCGTGCCAATCTTCATCACTCCGCGAGCGCTGTTGGCGAGAAGCAAATAGTTGCTGCCATCTTTTTCGTAGGAAATCATGTCCAAAGGACGGTTGCGATTTCCCAATTCGGCGACGGTGGTCCCTTCAAGTTGCTCGGCGGCCTTTCCGGTCAGCTTGGAGACTGGGAATTTCACCAGCGGAGTGCAAGTGAATCCGGCCAGGACGTGGGCTTCGCCGTCAATCATGAAGGGGATGAACGTCTGAATGGCCGGGTAGCTCTCTGAACGGCCATGAGCGGCATGATAAATTTCGAGGCTGGTCCCTTTGTCCACGCTTTGGAAGGGAAATACGAGCGACCAGACATTGGTGGGGGTGTCATCGTTCGCGAGTCCAGACACAATCAGTTCGCCGTCGACAAACGCGAGATCAGTAATCGAACTCCCGCGGTTATTGCGACGGCGGCGGCCTTCGCCGACTTCCTTGTCCTCCGCCGCATTGGGCAGAGTCGCCTTGGAATGGGCGATATTCCCGAGGTCGACCGGGCTGATCATGTTGCCGTTCTCGATCTTGACGATCGCTGCCTTCTGCCCAGTCTGCACACCGAGGAACAGGTGGCCGGAAGCGGGGTTCACTGCCAGATCCGTGATCTGAGCGTTGTCTGCGTTCAGCGCCTCAGCAACCTTCTTTGACAGGTTCTCGATATTGTACTTCGCGTTGGCCGCGTCTCCTTTTGTGTCGCCCGTTTGAATCGCATAGATGGTTGCCGCCTGGGCATCCCCGACAAACAGAATACCCGACGGACCAAAGGTCATCGTGGTGGCCGACTTCAATTCCAGCGGTCCGGGTTCCAGACCATAGATGTCTTTCGCAAACGATGTGTGGGCCACGGATAGCACCAAGGCCGCGGCGAGGGCGAGCTTCATTCGCATGGACAGTTCTCCGTTTCGAGTGGGATTTTCATTCTCCTCCGCGTGACGCCCCCATCCTACTCGGCGAAAAGTCGAATACACAACTCGGCCGGGCATGCGATTTCCCCGAACTTTGTTTACGCTGAAGTCCACAACTTTTTCGTTGACATCCCGTTTTACCCCGTTGGAGCTTCCCCATGGCCGACAAACTTTCCCGACGAGACTGGATCGCATCCTCCGCAGCTGGCCTGGGAATGGCCGCCCTCGCTGTCGGCACCGAAGCAAAGCCCCTTCTCGCAGAAGAGAAGACGGGCGTCAGTGTCGTCAAAAAGGGGCGAATCAAACAGTCCATCGTCAACTGGTGTTACAAACCCGCCTGGCCGGACGTGGACGATCTCTGCCAAACGGCCGTCAGGTTGGGCATTCCCAGTATCGAGTTGATCGATCCCGAACATTGGCCGACGTTAAAGAAACACGGGCTGACGTGTGCCATCGCGGGGAGCCACGGCTTCCGGACCGGATTCAATAACCGCGACGAATGGGACGAGTGCATCGCCAAACTGAAAGAACGGATTGGCCAGTGTGCGGAGTTCGGTGTCAAAAGCGTCATCACCTTCACCGGCATGGCCAACGGCCTCAGCAAGGAAGAAGGGGCCGACAACTGTGTCGAGGGACTCAAAAAAGTGGTCGGCGACGCGGAAAAGCAGGGGGTCACGATCTGCCTGGAGATGCTCAACACCCGAGATGGCACGCATCCGATGAAAGGACACCCCGGCTATCAGGGGGACGACTGTGACTACTGCATCGACATCTTGAAACGGGTCGGTTCGCCGAACCTGAAACTGCTGTTCGACATCTACCATGTCCAGATCATGAACGGCGACGTCATCCGCCGAATCCACCAGCACAAAGACTACCTCGGTCACATCCACACCGCCGGCAACCCCGGCCGAGGAGAACTCGACAACACCCAAGAAATCAACTACCCCGCGATCATGCAGGCCCTTTTGGATGTCGGCTACAACGGCTACGTCGGCCAGGAATTCATTCCCACCCGTGACGCCTGGGAAGGGCTGAGCGAAGCGGTCGCGCTGTGTGATGTTTAGCGAGTGTCATAGTTAGGTCATTCAGCCGCTCATTCGGACCAAGCCTAAGGACTGACTTGGAATTTCATGTCGACTCGGGATT
>JAGQQQ010000606.1:0-9472 GCA_020426125.1 Planctomycetaceae bacterium | reverse complement strand
TCTCCGATGTGGCAGAAGTTCTGGGGTGTTCGATCCGTACCATCAGTCGCGGGATTGAGGAACTCGATCAGCTTCCCGAACAAGACACGCCGAGGCGGGGTGCGTCGAGAAGGAACCGGGCGACCAAAAAATCAAACCCGGCTCGGACCTCGAATAGAATCTGCAAGCACAACCATCGTCGGCGTCGACCTCCTCATCGTTTCGCCCTGTCACTGATTCGCTGTTAGGGGCGAACCATGTCATGCTGCGAAATAACTTAAACACTCAGAACTCAGCCTACGACTCACCGAGACCGTGTACTGGAACGAGAATTCTTGAAGGACACTCCTTAGAGTGATGGATCGAGTTCGTGGCTTTGACCGCATTCTCAGGGAATTTAATTGTCAACGGCTCACCAGTCTGCGGGTTTGGTTCATAAAGTGGGGCGCCCGTGCTGGCAATCGTCACGCGGATGCGATGCCCCGTGTTGAAAATCTGGCTCATCCAGCCGACGGGAAAAGCGACTCGATAGACCGTTCCGGGGTCCATGAGCACTTCCTGATCGAAACCGTCTCGGTAGCGAACTCGCCAGGGGTAGTCGATGATCAGAATCGAACGGCCATCGGGGTAGACATCACTGACGCGGACGATCAGGTCGGTATCACGGGCGGTGGACGAGAGAAAAATCTCCGCCTGGACCCGTCCGGTCCATTCGACTGGTTCCGTCAGCGGGTCCGTGGTGAAGGTCAACACTTCGGACTGTTCTTCAAACGCGCGGGCGTCACGGGCTCCGGGGAACGACCGGCCGGGAATTTCCATGGGATGAAACGGATCGCTCTCGTAAGACGTCGAGGATTCCGCGGCGGTTGGGGCCGTTTTTTGCAGTTCCCCGCCCGCATGCAGATACATGGGAACAGGCTGAGACGTCGGCGGAAAGTCGTCCGCGGTTCTCCAGACATTGCCGGGGGCATCTGGCTCTCCGACCGCGCCCATCACGTAATAACGGACGTTGGGCTCGTCCATGACTCCGTTGTCGACGCCCTTCAAATGGTGATTGAACCACCGCGTCATATGCTCATGCTCCAGCCACTCCGCGTTCTCCGGATAGACGAGGTCTCCCACCCGATTCTCCTTGTTCAATCGCCCATGTAGCCAAGGGCCGATTAGCAGTTGTTGCTGCCCTCGAGAATTCGGACCGCCAAGCCGGTTCCGTCCCTGAAAGCTGGCGACCGATCCCTGGTTCATGAAGTCATACCAACTTCCAATTGTGAAGCAGGGGACGTTCATCTTGTCGAAGTGCAACGTGCAGTCTTCGGCTTTCCAGTAATCGTCATAGTGCGGATGGGCAAACCATTCGGCCATGAGGTCGTGATTGTCGTCGGGATTTCGGCAGACATCGGCCATCCCCAGGAATCGCTCGGGACGGGTCGTCCCGCCGATCCGGTAGCCTTCTTGAAACAGACTCAATCCCGTGTCCGTCATATACTGGCAAACAAGATGGGGCGGCTGCGTCACCGCAAGGTAGTTCTGTGCGTATCCGCCTTGCGAACTTCCGAAGGTTCCCACTTTCCCGGTGCACCAGTCCTGAGTTGCGAGCCACTCGCAGGCATCGTACCCATCTCGAAGCTCTCCCCATTGCATTGCCCGGTAGCCGACCCATTTTCCCTCCGAAAGGTGTGTTCCCCGGTAATTGACGAGGGCCACGACAAACCCTTCCGCTGCCAGTTTCGCCGCGGCTTCTCGGGTCGAGCGTCCGCGGAGGCCGCCGTAGCGTTGTTCGAAAACCGCCGGCCAGGGGCCGTCTCCCTCGGGAAAGTACAAATACGCCGATAATCGTTTCCCATCCCGCATTGGGATCATCTCATGGCGTTCAGTCGTCCCGTGCAGTTCGAGGTCCTCAGCGTTTCCCGACTGCGCATGTAGCGGCGTCTGACTGAAGAGAACGGCAACGAGCGACAGTCCAATGAATTCCGCCAGCTTCATGAGTGGATCCAGTCCGGAGAAGACAACGACCGGGGACGAATGTTTGTCGGTGCCATAGTTGCTTGTATCGCGAAGCACGGCAAGCATGCCATCCCTTATATCAGTATGCCCCCGCCCGGTGCTACTGATCGACTTATCCGCCAGTTCAAGCGTTGCAGAGAAAACCGAAAAGTGTGGCATGCTCACATCCCGAAGTAGGGAGGGCATGCTAACATGACCCCTGGCAAGTTTGCCCTGCTTCGCGATGCAGGCATGGCACCACACCATCTTCACTCGGCACCTTGATGTCGATCCATTCCCACATGATTTCGATTTGGCAGATGATCAAACAACCCAAACACGGCGGCGGATGGCAGGCGATCCGTTACAGTTTGAAACTGGCGCAAAAGGTCGGCTGGCTCAAGATGTGGCGGGCGATGCGGGCAAAGAACACCTGCAAAACCTGCGCGGTCGGCATGGGAGGCCAACTGGGCGGGATGGTCAACGAGGGAGGCCATTTCCCGGAGGTCTGCAAAAAGTCCTTCCAGGCGATGGCGTCCGACATGCAGGACGCCATCCCGGAGTCGTTTTTCAAGCAGTACACGCTCGCGCAGCTACGGGCGATGACGCCCCGTCAATTGGAGCATGCCGGGCGGCTGGTCACTCCGCTCCTCATTCGCAAAGGAGAGACCCACTACAGACCCATCTCCTGGGACGAGGCGATTGAGAAGTCGGTTGCCGCGATGAAACAGGCCGGGCCGGAACGGTCCTTCTTTTATGCCAGCGGCCGGGCCTCGAACGAAGCCGGGTTTCTGCTGCAACTGATGTCGCGGTTGTTCGGCACGAACTACGTCAATAACTGCTCGTACTATTGCCATCAGGCCAGTGGCGTCGGCTTGGGAATGAGTATTGGCACGGGAGCGGGCACGGTCCGTCTCGACGACCTCAAGGCGACGGATTTGTACATTCTGATCGGGGCGAACCCTTCGTCGAACCATCCCCGCCTGCTCCGCACGCTGATGGAAATCCGCCGCCGGGGTGGAAAAATCATTGTGATCAACCCGCTCAAAGAGACCGGCCTCGTCAACTTTCGCGTTCCCAGCGATGTCCGCAGCATGCTTTTCGGCAGCGAGATCGCCAGCACCTATGTGCAGCCGCACATCGGAGGGGACCTCGCGCTGCTGACTGGCATCGCGAAGGTGATCCTGTCCCGCAATGCTCAGGACGCGGAGTTTATCAGCAATTGCACGGAAAACTTCGACGAGTTTCGGGCCAGCGTGGAAGGCACGGACTGGGACGACATCGAACGCCGCAGCGGAGTGACGCGCGAGACGATTGAAGGCATCACGGATCAATACCTCGCAGCGAAGAACGTCGTAATCGGCTGGTGTATGGGAATCACCCATCACCTGAACGGCACTCAGAACGTCCAGATGATCGCCAACGTCGCCTTGCTTCGGGGAATGGTCGGCCGTCAGAACGCCGGGCTGATGCCGATCCGTGGACATAGCAACGTTCAGGGACTCGGCTCTGTTGGTGTCACGCCGGCCCTGAAACAGGCGATGCTCGAAAGGTACGAGGAGCGATTGGGAATCCAAGTCCCCCAGTCTCCCGGTTACGACACGATGGCCTGCATGGATGCCGCCCATCGCCAGGAAATGGACTTCGGCTTCTGCCTCGGCGGCAATCTCTACGGCAGCAACCCCGCCACTCAGTACGCTCAAGAAGCCTTCCAGAACCTTAAAACTGTTCTCTATCTGTCAACGACGCTCAACACCGGCCATGCCTGGGGACTCGGGGAGGAAACGATCATTCTGCCGGTCCTGCCACGCGATGAGGAAACGCAAAGCACGACGCAGGAATCGATGTTCAGTTACGTTCGCCTCAGCGATGGCGGCAAACCCCGACTCGAAGGCCCGCGCAGCGAGGTCTCCGTGCTGTGTGAGATTGGCCGACGCTTGTTCGGAAATGAGACGTCCGTCGACTGGACCGAACTGGAGAGCCACCAAGCGGTTCGCGAGCTGATTGCCGACATGATCCCCTGGTACGAGGGACTCCGGGACATCGATAGAGACAAGAAGGAATTCCACGTCCCTGGGCGTGCCGTTCGCGACCACAAATTTCCGACGCCGTCCGGCAAAGCCAAGTTCCACGCGGTCACCTTCCCCGAGGACTCCGCGACCGATGGCCAGCTTCGCTTGATGACCATGCGGTCCGAAGGCCAGTTCAACAGTGTCGTTTACGATGAGTACGATCTGTACCGGGGGCAGGAGCGCCGCGACGTGATCCTGATGAACAAATCCGATATGGATCGGCTCGGGATCGAGCAGGACCAACCCGTCAAAATCCACAACGACACCGGTGAGATGGTGTTCATTCGCGCCCGGGAATTTGACCTCCCCCCGGGAAACGCCGCGATGTATTACCCGGAAGCCAACGTCCTCGTTCCCCGCACCGTCGACCCCCTCTCGAAGACGCCAGCTTTCAAACTGGCCTGGGTGACCGTGGCCCCCATCAACTTTCAACCAAGCCCGGCAACAGACTGCGAAATGCCGCCGATGGGGTGAGGGTGGCGGAGTTGATCACCCTTAGCCAACAATTCATGCGGGGGATGCGTATGAGATGTGGAGTGAGGTTTGAAGTCACTTCGAAGTCAGTCATGGATCGCCCAAGTCTTCCCTCTTTGCGGCAAATGCCTACCATACCTCTGAGAGAGCATTCGGTCATCGAGTGCCTGATGCCGAATAATGTTTCGGTTTCGAGTTTTGAATTTGTTTCGGGTTTCGAAATTCGGATTTCGGGTTTGATCAACGTCAATCGTCGCCATCGTCAGAGACCGTGAGTGCAAAATCTGTTTGAAGTCCGTCCGGAAAGCCACTGATGACGTTTCTTAACTCAGCATTGCTTTGGGGGCTTGGCCTGGCGGCGATTCCGATCATGCTGCATCTGTTGATGCGGCAGAAGCCGAAGAAGCTGGTGTTCCCGGCTTTGAAACTACTTCAACAACGGAAGAAGCAAAGCGTCCGCCGGTTGCGGATGCGGCATTTCTGGCTGATGCTAATACGTGTGCTGGCATTGGCGTTCATTGTGTTCGCGATCGCAAGGCCCTCACTTCCCCCGGCGAATTACGCATTGACCGGCTGGGAAACGGGGACGTTGTTCGTGGTCTGCCTGTTGGGAGTGATGGGGTATTTCGCGGCAGTCCATCGAATGCGGCAGCACAAGACGACGCGGTTCCAGTTTGAACAGAAAAAGAGCACTGCCCGGAATTGGGCGACTGTCGGGACATTGATCGCCTTGTTGCTGCTGGTCGGGTGGCCGTATCAGCGGAGAGTGTTCGCCGAGATCAAAGATCCTGCTCCGTCGACCGATCTCAATCTTCCGGTCGCGGGGATCATGGTGTTCGACAACAGCCTCAGCATGTCTTATTTGCAAGAGGGGAAGACGGCTCTCGATCAGGCTCGTCGAATTGCGAAGGCCCACCTGCAATCCCTTCCCAACGGCAGCCGCATCGCTGTGGCCGAGACGTCGAACGATCATCCGATCCTGTTTCAAAGTACGATTCTCTCCGCCCAGACTCGCATCGATAGCCTGGAAATCTCTCCCGTCTCGTTGCCTCTGGATGACCGGCTGCGAGATGCCTTGCGAGCACATGACGAAGACCGCGATCGGACCATCGGCGACCAATCGGACGTCGACGAGAAGCTCCGGAAGGACCGTTACATTCGCCGCGTGTACCTGTTCACCGATCTGACGCGCGCCGCGTGGCGACGGGGGGGAAACTCGCTTCTCAAGTCGGATCTGGAGAAGGCCAAGGGGGTCAACGTCTACGTTCTCGATGCTGGCCGGGAGCAACCGGAAAACCTCTCGGTGATGGATCTCGAACTCTCCCGGCAACGGATTCCCACCGGCGGCGATTTGATTGTGACATCGGTCACCCGTGCCCAGGGAATGGATGTCGAGAATCAGACGTTGGAACTGGTGGTCCAACAGGACGATGGGGCCTTCACCAAGATGGGACAGACCACCGTCACGCTGGACAACGATTTGCCATCACGAAATGAGTTTCCAGTGTTATCGGGGCTGACCGATCGCTGGATTCACGGACAGGCCCGTCTAGTCACCACCGACCCTTTATCGTTCGACAACTCGCGGCATTTCACAGTCGAAGTCAAAGAAGCCCCACCGGTGCTGGTCATCGGCCCGGATCGGAAGACCGCCCGAGAGTGGATGTACGCCCTGGCTCCCCTGGAAGGGGTGAACGAGTCGCAGAATAAGTTCCATCCCGAGTTTGAATCGATCGCAACTATTCCCGATCTGACACTCAGCGACTATCCGGCGATCACTCTAATCAACTGCCCGAGCCTCAGTGATGATGACTGGTTCGCACTTGGAAAGTATGTTGAAAATGGAGGCGGGTTGATCGTCATCCTGGGCGGAATGGAACTTCAACCCCCGGCGTACAACCGTGCTCAGGCTCAGGTCTTTCTCCCTGCCGAGGTGGACGTCTACCGGTCCGAATCGGACTGGCGATTCTCGATCGATGACCGGAACCATCCCCTGTTCTGGAAGTTCCGGCAACTGGAGAATTACGGCTCGTTCGCCATCTTAGAGAACGATGTCGTGGTCAATCGCTTTCGTGTCGTTCATCCTGCCGAAGGGGCGAATGTGCTGGCTACATTCTCGGACGTTGACCGTTCCCCGGCCATCATCGAGCGCGCTCATGGCAAAGGCCGCGTCCTCATGCTCGCGACCGGGACCGATCTCCCGGACAACTACCGGATGCGCTGGACAAACCTCGCGAGTCCGACCGTCAGTTCCTGGTTGTTCATTGCCTTCGTTGAGCAGGCAACGGAATACGTCTCCCGGTTCACGGACGAACGTCACATCTTCACCGCTGGCGATACGATCCCCGTTTATCTCGAAGCAGAGGACACAGAGCGAACCTTCCTCCTGAAACAACCCGAGTTGAAACAGTCCCGGCAAGTCATCCCCGCGAATGAAGACAAAATCCTGATTGAAGGCCTGACCGACCTCGGGTCTTATGAACTCTATGACCCGAATTCGAAACAGACGGTCGCGGCGTTCAGTATTAATGCCGACACCACCGAATCGGATCTGACCAAGTTGACGAAGGAAGACCTCAACGATCTCTTAGGAGAGGATCGCTATCAGATCGCCAGGAACCTGGAAGAACTCAAGGACGATATCAACGCCGCCGACATCGGCCAGGAGATCTACCCGATGTTGCTGATGCTTGTTGTTGTCCTGTTCTGCGGCGAACATCTCGTCGCCAACCGCTTCTACGAAACGTCGTCCGAGATTGCCGGGGCCGGTTCGCCTTGATCCGCATTGGTTTGAAATGCGGAAATGTCGGCGAGGGAAATGTAGATGGTCAGCACGACGGCCACCAAAGCCGCCGCGGATGGAAAAGCGAACTTCCAGGGCGTCAGATCGACGTCCTTTGAGTCTTTCTGCTCCCAGGGAGTCTCCCGGGGCCAGGCAGCGCCGATCAGCAGCATGAGCAGAATTAAGCCTTCAAGGACCGCCCCCAGAAAGTGGAAGCCGCCCAATGCATCCACATACTGTGAGAGGACCGGAACGAAGTAGCCCAAGGCGATGACCAAACACCCGACGATCAGTGCCGTCTTCGCAGCGATCGCGGGGACATTGCGGCTGCACAGGCCCACAAGCATGACCGCGAAGATGGGGATGAAGTACAGGCCGTTCATCTTCTGCAAATACTGAAACAGGCTTTCGCGGCCATCGAGCAGGGGGGCGACCACCATCGCGAAGATGGCGACTCCCGTCCCGAATGTCTTTCCCACCTTAATCACTTCGCTTTCACTCGCGTCCGGCCGCAGCATCCCCTGATAGGTATTCAAACTGAACAGCGTCGCGGCGCTGTTGAGGACGGAATTGAAGGAACTGAGAATGGCCCCAAACACAGCCGCCGCGAAGAACCCGACAAGCGGCTTGGGCAACACGGTCTGAACCAGCGTCCCGTAGGCCCGGTCGCCGTGGAGCCCGTCGGCGGAAAAGAGATGAAAGGCAATAATCCCCGGCAAAACGAGGATGATCGGTGCGAGAACTTTGAGAAAGCCGGCCATGATCACGCCGCGCTGACCTTCAGCCAGGCTCTTCGCTCCAAAGGTCCGCTGAATGATCTGCTGATTGGTTGTCCAATAGAAGAGGTTCAGGAGTAGAACCCCAGTAAAGAGCGTCGAAAACGGGACCGACGTGTCCGGCCCGCCGAGAGAGTTGAACTTCTCCGGGTGGGCCGCGTACAGCGTTTCAATCGCGGGGACGGCCCCGTCAGGATTGACGGCCAAGAGACCATACCAGGCAATCAGAATTCCCCCAGTGAGGAGACCGAACCCATTTAACGTATCGGAGACGGCGACCGTCCGCAGGCCCCCAAAGATGGCATAGATCGATCCGATGACTCCGATCGCCCAAACGGTCCCCCAGAGCAGCACGGGTCGGCTGTCAATTCCCGTCAACTCCGGAAGGTTGAGAATATCGATGAGCCCGGTGGCTCCCGTTAGCAGAATGAACGGCAGCAGAATCACGGCGTAGGCAAACAGAAAGATGATCGTACAGATGTCTCGGGTCCCCTTGTCAAAGCGTTCTTCCAGAAACTGGGGAACGGTCGCAATCCCGCTCTTCAGATATTTGGGGAGATACAGCAATGCGAGGATCACCAGCGACAACGCCGCGATCACTTCCCAGGCCATGACGCAGACGCCGTCGCGATAGGCATCGCCGTTGAGGCCGACGAGTTGCTCGGTCGAAAGGTTCGTCAGCAGCAATGACCCCGCGATATAGCCCCCGGTGAGTGACCGTCCCGCGAGGAAGTAGCCCGTGGAACTGCCGTGGTCATCACGACGGGTCAGCATCCAGGTGAGCAACCCCACCAGACCAGTAAAGAAGATGAACGCAATTAAAGGAAGCATGGGGAGCCTTGGAACGCAGCGAGAAACGGACACGGAGAATTTGGAAATGAGGACGCATTCAACAAGATGCTTGGGCGTGCGTCAAATCCGTGAGAGGAATTCACCGGAGACATCCCCTCGCTGCCAAGTCTTCCTGGGACAGTTCAGGATTTTGGGGTTTCTGTTGTTTGGGGGGCGAGCGAACCTTTGACGGTTACGGTTGCGAACATGGGGAAACTTGAAAGGGGATTTTGAAATTCCAACAACCCATTTCGACATCAATGTGCTTCCCCGGTTCAATCGCCCACACGAAGGCGGGACAGACTTCCGGCCCGCGAAACGCGACGCCTCTGGAAATCGCTTTCTTCTCTTGCGGAGTTCTTTTCCCCCAAAACTAAGGTCCGCACCGCCGGACCGGTCAAACTACACGATCCCTTACCCCCTCATTTGGGCGAGGCCCCCTTTTCTGGAGAAGGAAAAGCTCGGGATCAAACCGCTGAGGAATCGTGGCGGACTCCGCGACAGGTTTTCCGGGGAAGCCATTCGGTCATAAACGGGTTATCGACGAGCGGAACCCATGAGACGTTTTTCGAGTC
>JAGQQQ010000605.1 GCA_020426125.1 Planctomycetaceae bacterium | reverse complement strand
GGAAGCGAATGGCATTTTGAGATCAAGACGTGAGAAGAAGAAAACCTCAACCAGTCCATTCGGGGGAATTTCGATTCTTGTATCAATCTCTGGTATTCAATCTCCCCTCTGCATTTCACTCAATCGATGCCCAATGCGGACGCCACGAATCTATCAGAACCACCCCTGACTTCAGTTGGCTCCTGTGGAGGATTTAAGATGATCGAAAATGAGATTTCCGAAAAAGTGATCGGGTGTGCCATTGAGGTCCATCGTTGCCTCGGCCCTGGTTTGCTTGAGTCGGTTTATGAGGAAGCCGTTTGCTACGAGCTTTCTCAGGCACACCTTTCATTTACTCGCCAAACATTCGTCCCGATTCAGTACAAGAATGTTCGACTGGCAAGTCCATTGCGGCTGGATCTGCTCGTTGAGAATATTCTGATTGTCGAACTCAAAAGCAAGGAACATGTCACTCCTCTCGACAAAGCTCAACTGTTGAGCTACTTGAGGGTTTGCAAAAAACGCTTGGGGTTGGTCATCAATTTCCATGGAATCCGCCTCGTTGACGGCATCCACCGTATCGTCAACTCACTTCAAGACAAGTGAGAATGAGGTTCCCCGGACACTGCGGACAGGGAACGCAAAGAACGCGGAGGAGCAGAGAGACGCAGAGGCACTTTTCGCAAGGCATCAGACATATGGCGTGAATGGCCAAATGAAACTCCGGAAACACGAAATGAGACACACCAGTCCATCTTTTCGAAGAGATTCCATTGTTCGAGAAAAAATTGAGTACTTCAAAGACTCCTCCACGACTCTGCGTCCTCTGCGTTAATCCCAAGGCAGTCGGCCCCTACGGGGGAGAAGGAACGCAGAGAGCGCGGAGAATGAAAGAGGGGCAGAGGAGCATTTGATCAATGGTGAGCGGCAGGAAGCGAATGGCATTTTGAGATCAGGACGTGAGAAGAAGAAAACAGCAAGCCGGCCCTTTGTTGAAACGTCCATTCTTGTTTCAATGTTTTGAGTTCCGTCCTCCTCCGCGTTTCCTCTTCAGGAATTCCCAGTCCAACGCACGATAGCTCCCAGAGATGACATTCGTGACAACGATCGATCAGTGAAAGACGAAGATGAATAAGATCATGGGAATCCTGATGCTGCTGGTATACGTTTGCGTGGCCAGTGCACTGCTCAGCGATGCCTTCACGACGCCGTTCAACATGCAGAATATTGTGCGGTACACCGCGCTGTACGGGATCATTGGGATCGGAGTCTCATTGGTCATCATCACTGGCGGAATTGATCTCTCGATCGGGTCGATGATCGGGCTAACCGGGTGCCTGTTGCCGATGGCACTGACGGATTGGGAATGGTCGGTTCCCATGTCCCTTCTGCTGGTCATGATCGTCGCCGTGGTTCTGGGGCTAGCACATGGCCTCTTAATCACCAAGCTGAATCTGCAGCCGTTCATTGTGACCCTGTGTGGATTGATGATCTATCGGGGACTGGGACGTTGGATTACCGGCGATGCGACCCAGGGGTTTGGTTCGGACTACGATGATTCCTTGCGGCTCTTGGCCATTGGCAAACCCTGCTCGGTTGCCTTCCTGATTATGACAACAGGGCTACTGACGACACTCTTTGGTCTTTACCGTCTGTTATTCCACAGCAAAGACGGCGAAGACAACAACACGCCTCTTTGGGGAGTGGTGGTCCTGATTGGAGTCGGTCTGGCCTTAGCGGGATCGTCCCGGTACTGGCAGGGAGTGACCTTCGAAACTGGTGAGACGGTACTGACCCTGGCGGGCAGCGAAATCAAGACATTCTCCGCCGAAGTCAGTAAGCAGGCTGCGGGGGCACCGGCCTTCTGGATGAAGACCCTCGGACTGGCGCTGTTGGCCCCCTCGCTGATTTGGCTCTTCGTGGTCTCGTTTTCAAAAGATGTGAAAAAGGCGGCGACCGCAACCGGTGGACTGATTTTGGGGACGTTGATCGTTGCCGGAGCCGCGATCATTGCGATGAACGCCAAAGGAGATTGGGGTGCCAAGGCTGCCTGGTGTCAAACATGGCGGATGCCGACAGTCTTTGTGGGACTGGCAATCTTTATGGCCAGTGTCGGCTGGTTTATTAAGTCGATGCTGGCGATTGCTGGAAAGAGTGCCCAAGCTCCATTGCTGCTCGCGGGAGTGTCGGCAGCCCTCGCTTTGGTGGGTTTGACTCCACTCGGACAGACACTTGTCCCTGCGCCATTTCTGATTCTGCTGGTGATGGCGTTGATTGCCTCGGTATTTCTGAACCAGACGATCTACGGTCGATACCTGCTCGCCCTGGGACGCAATGAGGAGGCGGCGCGGTATTCGGGAATCCAGACTAAGCACATGATCATCCTCGCGTATGTGCTGTGCGGAGCGGCGTCGGGAATCGGGGGAATTTTGTTCGCTCTCGACGGCAACTCGATCCAACCGTCCGGACACGGCAACTTTCTCGAACTGTATGCGATCGCAGCGGCCGTACTCGGGGGATGCAGTTTGCGAGGGGGAGAAGGGAGCATTCTCGGTGTGATCATTGGAGCGGCCGTGATGCGGGTCCTTTACAACTCGATCAACATCCTGGGAATCCCGTCACAACTGGAGTTCACCATCATTGGAACCGTCATTCTGTTCGGAGTCCTCGCCGATGAACTCGTCAAGCGGGTCGCCATCCGGAGAGCCAATATCGCCGCCGCGGAATCGACATGAGTCGAATCCCCATCGCAACGAGAGTTCCCAGTCGTCAGATTCACTCACAAAATTTCCGACATGAGGGCTCGAAGATGATGGCTCGATGCTTCATTCTGCTTGCAATCCTGGTCCACTTCCTCTCATTGGGAAAAATCACGATGGCCCAATCTCAACTGGATGATCGTTCCAAAGAGATCCTGCAAAAGTCCTTGGACCTGGCCAAGTCCGGAGACTCGTTTCAGGCGTTCGCCTATTTGGAAGACGTCGGCGCTCCCGAGCAGATAGTGACGTGGTATTCCACGCTGCTGAGA
>JAGQQQ010000604.1 GCA_020426125.1 Planctomycetaceae bacterium | reverse complement strand
AGGGAGAGGGGGAGAGATTGGTTATGGCTCTGTGTCCTCTGCGGTTTATTGTTGTTACAAGTTGTTGACGATTCGTTTGATTCCGTCTTTGAGTCGGACGGTGTGGAAGTTGATCAGCAGACCGACTTGGAGGTTGCTGAGTTTGAGGTAGGAGAGCAGTTGTGCTTCATAAATGGGATGCATCTCCAGGACGGCCTTGAGTTCGACGATGACGCGATTATCAATAAGGAGATCGAGGCGATAGCCGACGTCGAGGCGGATTCCGTCGTAGTTGATCGAAAGCGGCACTTGAGTCTGGACGTTTAACCGTCGCTGGAGCAGTTCGTGTACCAGACAGGCCTCGTACGCGGATTCGAGCAAACCTGGGCCCAACGCCGTGTGCACCTTCATTGCCGAATCAATGATCTGTCCCGTGATGTCGTTGATTTCCATGGAGTTTTTCTCTGCGTTCTCCGCGTCCTCCGCGGTTAGCCTTGCTCCGGTTGAAACGTCCCGATGATGTCGAGGAGTTCGTCGACGAGGGGTTCGTCAAAGAGACCGTCGGGGCCATCGGTATGGAGGGTGGTAAACGGAGGCTCGTACAGTTGGGCGATGTCTATGGAACCAAACTTCGCGATGTGGTTCTGCAGGAGGTCGAGAAACTTGATCTGATGCGACGCCAGGTTCGGATGGGCTTGCACGAAGGCGGTGAACCGTTCGTGCACGGCCTCGGCGTCCATGCCGATGATTCCACGAATTGCCTGGTCGAGTCCGCCGGCCTGGGGGAAGTAATCGGCGAGATCGTGGAGATCGAGGCCAGGCTCTTGGGTCAGGACCAGCGAGCAGAGAATTTCGAGGTCTTCCTGGCTGACCGATTCGCCTCGTTTAATCTTCTGAAGCGTTTCACTTTGATCGATGATCGCCTGGAGGACTTTGTTGACACGGTTGCGGTAGGCAACCATGTCGAGATCGGCCAGTTTGTCGAGTTTCACTTTATGGCGTTTGCGTTCAATCTGGTCTTCGTCTTCACGGACGTCGATCACCTTGGGGGGGAGGGGATCGGTCATCGCGACCTTCCGGAACTGCATGATTCCGCGAAGTTCTTTGCGGATCGTTTCCAGATCGTGAACGGAGACGTGGTCCCAGAACTCCGTCGACTTCACCCGTTCGATGAGGGGGAGTTTGACTTTCACCTGGCTCAGGTTGATCCGCAGACTGCTAACTTCGAGGACGATTTCGTCGCGAAGGTCGTCGAACTTGCTGGAGCCGCGAATCAGTTCGGTCTGGGCACGGGTGATCAGGCGATCGAATCGCCAGGCTTCCTCCTGCCGGTTGATATCGATCCACTGCATGAGCGGAGCGATGTCGCGCTGAAGCGTCGCTTTGGTCGCGGCGGTGAACTCTTCGAGGGTCTCCGAATTCTGGACGGATTGAATCTGTTTCCACTTTTCGCGAATGGGGATACTCTTGCTCGGGAGGGCGGCAATGTCTTTCCCGAGAAGATCGACGGCGATTCCGAAGGCCGCTGCCTGTTGTTTGTCGAGTGCTGTCTCCGCAAGCGTGAGGCGGGCATCGAACACCGTTTCGGCGAGAGACTTGGAACGCTTCGGTTCGGCTTTTTTGTAGCCTTGTTCAAACCGTTCGAAATTGCCCCAATGGTCGAAAATCTGAAAGTGCGTTTTGTCCTGTCCGGGGCCGAAGAGGTCGGGACATAAGCGTGTGCCCCGTCCGATCATCTGCCAGAATTTCACGTAGGAATAGACCGGCTTGGCGAAGACGAGATTGACAACGGAGGGGACATCAACGCCGGTGTCGAGCATGTCGACGGAGATGGCGACGGTGAGGTCAGGGTTGTTGCCGAGCCCTTTGAAGTCGTCGATGAGCGTTTCCGCACGGGGATCATCGCTGACGATGGTCTGACAGAAGTTCCCGCCGTATTGCGGGTACATTTCGTTGAAGAGCTCCTCAAGGAGGCGTGCGTGCCGCATGCTGCGAGCGAAGACGATGGTCTTGCCGATGCGGCTGCCGTCGGCAACGCGGATGCCGTTGTCCATCAGGTTTCGGAGGATGTGGCGGTTGGTGTCCTTGTTGTAGACGACTTTGTCGACTTCAAGTTGCTCGAATTCGATGGCCTCGGGGACTTCCTCATCCTCTTCAAGTTGCCGGCGTTGCTCTTCTGTCATCTGGGAGTATTTGATGCCGGCGCGGAGAAACTCTGTGGTATGAGTGTCGACTTCGAAGGGGACGAGATACGGCGGAGTGTGGTTGATCGCCTCTTCGTAGGTGTAGTTCGACGTGGGATCCTGAGGTTCGCACTCAAACATGTCGAAGGTGTTCTTGGCGACAAAATCGACGGGCGTGGCAGTGAGGCCGACCTGATAACAGTCGAAATACTCAAACAGTTGCCGGTACCGGTTGTAGAGACTGCGATGGGATTCGTCGGCGATAATCAGGTCGAAAAAGCCGACGTCGAACGACTCGTAGACTCTCATCATCGCGGGATAAGTGGACAGGTAGATCCGGTGATCCGTATCTCCCGCAGACGCCCCGGTGACAAAAGTGCGAGGTTCGGAAGGGAGAAACTCTTTGAACGCATTCGCGGCCTGTTTACGAAGCTCTCGACGGTCACAGAGGAAGAGGACGCGTTTGGCCCAGCTGGCGCGAATCAGGGCATCGGACAGGCTGATGGCGACACGGGTTTTGCCGGTTCCCGTGGCTTGCACGATGAGCGCCTTGCGCTTCTTCTCGGCAAATTTCTCCGCGACACGACGGACCGCCTCGATCTGGTACATCCGGCCGGCAATCACGGGGTTGGCAGAGACCTCAGAGAGTGGCTTCTTTTCGGTCCGTTGAAAGATGAGGTGCTGGAGACTGTCTTTGGAGTAGAAGCCGTAGAGTTGCCGCCACGGCTCTCCAACGGCGTCGTTCCAGATCCAGAGGTCGTAGCCGTTGGTGTAGAAGATCACCGGACGCTGGCCGTATTCCTTTTCGAGGCCATCGGCGTAGAGGCGGGCCTGGGTGCGGCCCTTCTGCGGATCCTCGGCGGTTCGTTTGGCTTCAAGGACGGCGAGCGGCTTGCCGTTGTCATCAAACAGGACGTAATCGGCGCTTCCCTCGCCGGAATCCGTCGGCTGGTGCTTGACCAGGAGTTCTTTTTTGACTTCGTCGGTGTTTTGGGCACCTTTGCCGACGTCCCAGCCTTCATCGGCGAGCATCTGGTCGATCAGGTAGACTCGCGTCTCGGCCTCGTTGAAGGCCATGGGATCGATAGCCTGGAGTTCATCCTTAGCCTTGAGTGCGGCCTCCAGGGCCGCCTGACGCTCTTCTGCGGTCGCTACCGCCTGTTTTGACCTAGCCCGTTCCTCCTCGAGATCTTTGAGTAGCTTTTGGAGTTGGGCTTCTTGGGCGGCAATCCGTTCGAGGTAGGCCCGTTTCTCTTTCCGTTGCTCAACGCCCTCGACTCCGCCTGGCGGTGGTTCCTGAAAGGTAGGGCATTCTTCGGCCTTTCCACCCGCGTAGGTCACCAACATCCACCGACCAATTCCATGCGCCTCGCGAAGGAGACGCAGGGCGGTGATGGTGTCGCCTTTGCCACCGTGGAGCGATTTATTGCCTTCTTTCCGCAGGGCGTGGAGTTTCGACAGAATCAGTTCGGGGACCACGTCCCGGAATGGGGGATTTGTCAAAAGATCAACAAGATTGGCCTGGTAAGGCTTGGCCAGACGCAGGTCGTGGTGAATGGACTCGACAACCTGTTCGCAAAACATCCTCAACTTGGCGATCGCCCCAATCGCGTCGGAATGGGAATAAGCCTCTGCGAAGCCGCCCAGGCTCGCAAGTTCCGGCCACTTCGTCCGAAGGAATTCGAAGTTTTGGGACTTCATATTGTCAAATTCGTTTGTGGCCAACATGCCCCAGCCCTGACGCAACCCGCGTGCCAAGACTCTCAGGACACCCGATTCATGACGACCTCGCCTCCCAATTGCCCTCAACATTCAGCCGTTTCAATTGGGCATCTAGTGTCTGATAGTTCTTGATGCCCAGCAACCGAGCGGCTTGCGCCTTCACACCGTGAGCTTCCTCCATCGCCCGCCGTAAGAAGGCCTTATGAATGGAGTTTAGATGGTCTTCCAGCTGAAATCCATCGCCCAGAGGCCAAGACTCCGCCGAAGGGGAAAGTCCTCCACCCCCCGGCATTTCCCCCAGCGCACTGATGAGTTCCCGACGCCCGATCGTTTTGCCATCGGTTAAGACGGCCGCTTGCACCAAGGCATTGTGCAGCTGCCGTACATTCCCCGGCCACTCGTGCTGTTTCACAAACGCCATTGCGGGGGCAGAGAGAGATTTGTGCTGATAGCCGGGCTCGTCGATCTCGAATTGTCGATTGAGGAGTCCGAGGAGATGTTCCGCAATTTTGGGGAGATCGCTTTTGCGTTCGCGGAGAGCGGGAAGTCGGACCACCACATGAGCGACTCGGTAATACAAATCTTCTCGCAGTTCTCCCTGTTTCATTGCACGAAAGGGATCAACATTCGTCGCTGCGATGACGCGGACATCGACGGACTTTTCTTCTTTGGCCCCGATGGGAGTGAACCTCCGGATCGTGGGACGTTCGCCAGGTAATGGTTGAAGAACGCGTAGCAATTTGACTTGGGTTTCCAGCGAGCATTCCCCGAATTCGTCGAGGAAGAGGGTGCCATCATTCGCCAATTCAAAAAGTCCTGGTTTGTCCGAATTGGCCCCCGTAAAGGCCCCCTTCTTGTATCCAAACAGTTCCGATTCTAGGAGATCCTTGGGGAGTGCGGCACAATTCAACGCCTTGAAGGGCTTGTCTCGCCGCCGGCTCGCCTGATGGATCGCTCTCGCGAACAGCTCTTTCCCCGTTCCGCTCTCACCCAAAAGCAAGACGGAAACATTTCGAATGGCAGACCGCTGCGCACGTCCCACAGCGTCCCGAATTCCACGACTGTCGCCGATGATGTCGCTGAATCCTTCGACTTCGGATGGCGCCCGATCGGTCAGGTGCTGAAGATGCGCATCGGGAGAGTGCAAGATTTCGGGGATCACATCGACCAGGTCGAACGGCACGTTTGTGATCCAGCAATCGCCTCCTCGTGACGTTTCGTAAAACGTCGCCGGGTAACGAGTCTTCCCCAAGAGCAGCCAGACCGCCGCCATGGCGGGTGTTCCGGGGCTCAAATGAAGACACAACTCTGTCTCGCCCCAGTCCTTTCGATTCTTAATCTCCTGGAGTTCGGAATCGGCGATCTCAAAGATCGCGGAGTAGTCCGTCGGTTTCGACAACTCCACTTCCACGAAGACAACCGGGCTGCCGAGCCATTTTGCAAACCAGTTGTTCCACTCTGCCGGGTAGTTACTCAGCAGGCGAACTTCGTCGAAGTCTCTTTGCCTAAGAAGCGATTTGGTGGGTCCGCAGTCGTCTTTTCCGGCGATGGCACCACCGAGGCCATCAAGGATCTGCTTTTGTTTTGTGGATGGGAGTAACGTAGCCAGCGCCCTGAGGTCACTGTGGCCGATCCATTGAACGAGGACTTTCCGCTTTGCCATGTCACCATTCCAGTTGTGGGGGCACAGATTGGAATGTATTTGGGTGGAGAAGGATCGACAACAGGTATCGCAACGCATTTTCCTAGAACCGTTCGGCTCCGAAAACGATCAACCAAGGACTGGTCATTAGACACATTGAAGGACGTCACCAGCCGTGTCAGAATATAGAGCCAAAGTGATATCGGAAATTGTGGAGGAAAGATTGTCCAAACTAACAGACCACTAATGGCGAACGACTCATTTTTCCCAGCCGTTCAGGCATTCGAGGATGCTCTTGTATCCTTTCTCCGGGAGCCCCGTTCTCTCCACGGGACGCATCCACTCCGGCTTGCCTGGACCGAGTTTCTGATGACCCTTCCTCCCGAAGATGTGGAGTGGGGCGGACGCAGCGGGGAGAGGTCGGTCAACCTTGCGCAGGATCGTTACCCGGAAGGGCATGACTCCTGGTATCACCTGGAGATGGTAACGAAACTCAAAGAAGGCGACCCGACCAATGTCGCGAAGGAGTTTCTGGAATGGTTCCACGCAACGTTCGTCTGGCAGCAACCGCGAGTCGTCCGGGAGCAACTGAAGCGTTTCCGAGAGTTCCTGGGCCATGACGTTTCAGCGCTGACCGGGGAATCCAGGACCCATGCGGAGTTCCGCTGGAAGTCGAAACGGGACCGCAAACCTCCCCTGATTGACTACTTGCGGTCGGACCTTGCCATCGCCACCGGCAAGAACCTGCAAGAGCAGTTTTCGGTCGTTGCCGAGTGTTGCCAAACGCTCGTTGGTAATCGCGATCCGCTCGACAAGATGTTTCTATTGCTCTGCACGGGAGACATCACCGATGAAGCGGCAGTTGCCGAGTTGGCGGAACCAGCATTCGACGCTCTAGATCGTAGCATTCAGAAGGCTGACCGGCAGTTCCGCGCCGGCGGTCGGCTGATTGGGCCAGAACCGAATGTTATTGTCCCGTCGGAACGAGCCGGACAGGAATCTTTAGAGGGGCGAATCAACCCACAGAATTCCAAGAATAGTGGTTTCATGGGCGGTGACGAATTGGCAATTGCCCTTGGAGTACACCCGTCTCGAAAAAAGGCGTTCTTTCAACGATTGAAGCGGGAACGAAAGAGTCTCGGGGATGCCAATTGGTGTGAAGTCCAAAACAAAACGGCTAACGATCCAACCTTTCTCTATCGAGTGGACGCGAAGAAAGTCATCTCAGTCGCAGCCGATTACATGAATCCAAAACCGGTGTGACATCTGTTGAACCAGAGTTGACTCGAAGAATTTTTCTGCGTTTTCTGGCCGGTAATTGCCGTATTCTGCGGTTCAACATTTGTTGAGCCAAAGATTCTTCGCAACCCGGCACACGTTTTCGCCGGAATCTCTGCTCCATGCAGGCCGCACCTCGCGGTCGGCGATTCATAGGAGCAAAATACGATGGCGACCCAACCTTTCGAATTCTTGGCCTTGCGGCCCCGCGAAGCGGCAAAGGCTCTTGGAATTTCCCCTAGACTTCTGTGGCAATTGACCAACGACGGCCACATTCCCTGCGTTCGGATCGGAACCGGTAAACGCAAGACCGTCCTCTATCCGGTCAATGTGCTGGAGGACTGGCTGGAAGAACAGTCCAAGGCGACGAATGGAGGTGCCTCCTGATGCCCCCCATTGACCTAGTTCTCTCTAAGCTTCAAGACGCCAAGAAAACGGGCTCTGGATGGTCGGCAAAATGCCCCTCGCACGAGGACCGACGCCCCAGTCTATCGGTTTCCGAAGGGAAAGACGGCCGTGTACTGGTTCGATGCCATGCTGGTTGTAATGTTCACGCAATCTGCGATGCGCTGGGCTTGGACGTCTCCGACCTCATGCCCGATACAGCGTCCAGATCGTCTACGTCTACACAACCCCGCAAATCTCAGCGAAAAACCCAATACCGTAGACAGGATGATGGTGATTTGGCCAATCGGACGTTTCCGACCGCCAATGACGCTGTGAAGGCACTCGACAAGACCATGGCTAAAGTCCAAGGCAAACGGGTCTCGCAGTGGACCTATCAAGATGCCAACGGCGAACCGATCGCGATTGTTTGTCGATACAACCTTCCGACCGTCGGAGACGAAAAACAGTCTAAGACCTTCCGCCCAGTTGCAAAACGAGGTGATGGCTGGACCATTGGCGGAATGCCGGAACTGAGGCCTCTTTACCGCCTTCTAGACCTTGCGGAAGCAGAACGAGTTTACATCACCGAGGGGGAAAAGGCGGCGGAGGCCGCTTGCAAGATTGGACTGGTGGCGACCACTTCGGCTCATGGTTCGCAAAGCCCAGATAAAACCGATTGGTCACCCCTGGCTGGCAAGGAATGTGTGATCCTGCCCGACAACGACGAGGCCGGGCAAAAATACGCCGATCGAGTGCAGGAGATCCTGGCGCAACTGACGCCGTCCCCTATCGTCAAATTGGTCAACCTGCCCGACCTGCCCGACCACGGCGACATCGCCGATTGGGTAGAAGCTCGCCCTGATGACGACGCCGGAGAGTTGCGGAGAGTAGTGGACACTTTGGCCGACGGCACCGTGGTGAACCGTCCGAGTCGCCCTGCTGCACAAATTGAGCAATTCCAACCGTTCCCTACGAGTGCCCTACCTGAGTCGATACGCGGATTCGTGATCTGTTGCGCTAGGGCAATAGGCTGCGATACGTCGTACTTGGCCCTTCCGATCCTGACGGCTCTGGCTGCGGCGATTGGAAATACAAGACGAATCCAATTGAAACGGGGCTGGTCAGCCCCTGCGATTATTTGGACCGCAATTGTTGGAGAGAGTGGCACCTCGAAAACACCAGCATTCAAAATGGTGATGCACCCCCTACGTGATCGCCAATGCAAAGCACTCGATGCGCACGCCGAAGCGATGAAATATTATGAAGTGGAACTGGCACAGTACGACAAGGTTTTGACGTCCTGGAAACGCGACAAGAGGACTGAGGAACCACCGCCGACAAAGCCGGAACCGCCCAGCGCATCGCGGTACATTGTGAGCGATACCACGGTCGAAGCCTTGGCTCCTTTACTTTTGGCCAATCGACGAGGACTGCTTCTGGCATGTGACGAACTCGCGGGGTGGTTTGGTTCGTTCGATCGGTACTCGAGCGGCAAAGGTGGCTCCGATTCGGCGAATTGGCTCTCGATGCACAATGGGGAAAGCATCACGGTTGATCGAAAGACCGGTAACCCTCGCACAATCTACGTTCCAGAAGCCTCAGTGTCGGTGACGGGGGGCATTCAACCGGCAATTCTTCATCGTGCCTTGGGTGTCGAGCACCGCGAGTCCGGGCTGGCGGCGAGGCTGTTGCTCGCCTGCCCGCCACGGAGGGCAAAACGATGGACCGAAGCTGACATCGCCCCAGAAGTGGAATCCGCTCTAACGCAGATATTCGATCGGTTATACGACTTGCAATTCACGACGGACGACAACGGCGTCCCTCGCGCGGTTATTGTCGGGCTGACACCTGATGCCAAAGAGGCGTGGAAGGAGTACTACAATCGCCATGCCGAGGAGCAAAATAACCTATCCGGTGAGTTGTCGGCGGCATGGTCGAAGCTCGAGGAATACGCGGCCCGATTAGCGCTCGTGATCCACTATGTCCGTTGGGCCGCCTACGATCCGGGACTCACGGATCCCGATTTCGTCGACGCGGACAGCATGAGGGCAGGCATTGAACTTGCCGAATGGTTCAAGAGGGAGACTCGACGCGTCTACGCCTTGCTTTCCGAATCGGATGAAGAGCGTCGACAGCGCACGCTCGTCGAATGGATCACCCGCAAAGGAGAAGCGGTGACAGTCCGGGAAACTCAACAGGGTAATCGGCGATTTGCAAATTCCGGAGAGGCGGAAGCGGCCCTCAACGAACTTGTAAAAAAAGGCTACGGCTTTTGGGAGCCCAGTCCATCGGGGAAACGAGGACAACCAACTCGCCGATTTGTTCTGCACGCGACGCATCCTGTCTACGGTAATCCAGAGAACTCAACGAAAACCGCTAATACCGTAGACGTAGACAGTGTCGACGGCTCTGAAATTCGTCTTGATGAAGAATGGGGTGAGGTATGAGCGCGTCTCAACTTTTGGCCGACTTGGTCCGCCTAGGAATCCGAATCGAAGCCCACGAGGATCGACTGCGATACTCGCCCCGGTCATCTGTGACGCCTGACTTGGAGGCACGTATAAGGGCCCACAAACGCGAACTTCTGGAAATGCTAAAACGCAATCCGAGCTCGAAGGAATTCGATCCGACGGATGCAAACGATGCTTGGCAGGCACTGGTAGATCGGCTGCAAGAAGATACCCGCTTTCCCCCAACCATTTTGGAAGGCCTGCGTCTAGCGGAGGCTCGTTGGGTAAACGAAATATCTCGACGGGAACTTCCATCGTCTCGCCCCGTGAAAGAAGGTTAGGTTGACCCTGCCTGACATGTTTGATTAGTGAATTCCGCTCGTCGTCACGAAGAGGACGAGGACGACACTAGACGTAACGAACAGCACATCAGATAATCGAATGATGGTTAAGAAACCAACAGCGTCGACAAAGCTGACAGATCAATTGCGACAGGCAATCGATGAGTCTGGGATGACCCGGTATCGCATTTCTCAAGAAACCGGGATCAGCGAATCCACCCTCAGCAAGTTTTACTTGGGGCAGCGGGGGCTATCCATGGAAGCCCTGAACGCACTGGGGGAGTGTTTGCAGTTGACGATTCATCTCGGCCGAAAACCTGAACAGAAGGGAAAGTGAACAATGGCCAGTATTGAGTATCGTGCTCGTTCCGCACGGGTGATCGCCTATATCAACAAGGAAAAGCAGTCATTTTCGCTTGGCCGAGTCACAAAGAAGACCGCGGAGCGGTTTGCAAACAACATCGACACCCTGTTACACGAACGCCGCTGTAACTTGCCGATCAGCCGGGAAGTGTCGAACTGGCTGGCGGACCTGGACGACACGTTGTACGGCTTACTCGCCGAGAGAGGTCTCGTCGAAGCGAAAGTGAGGTCAGGCAAACTTTCGGAGTTTGTCGACAATTACATCGCCAGTCGATCCGACGTGACCGAGCGTCGGATTGGGAAACTGAGAAACGCCAAAGTTCGGATGGTTGAGTTTTTTGGAGATGTGAAACTGGATTCGGTCACGCCGGGCGCTGCTGACGACTACGGGCGGTGGCTCTTGTCGCAGTTGGCCCCAGCGACAGCTCAGAAAGAGTGCCAGATCGCGGCGCAGTTTTTCCGCCACGCGTTCCGAAAAGGGTTCATTGAAAGAAACCCGTTCGATGGAGTCACAGTTGGCAAGGCCACAAACGACGACCGCAGAGTCTTTGTCACACGCGAGGTCATCCAGAAAGTTCTGGATAAGTGTCCGAATTGGCAATGGCGAATGGTTGTCGCCCTGGCTCGGTACGGTGGATTGCGGTGCCCCTCCGAGGTCGCTTTATTGAAGTGGTCGGACATCCACTGGGGCGAAGAGCGATTCACCGTGACCAGTCCCAAGACGAAACGGTATGGGAAGGAATCGCGAGTCGTTCCAATTTTTCCCGAACTACGACCGTTTCTCGACGAGGCCTTTTCGATTGCAACGGAAGGCGAGAAATGGGTTGTCCCGATGCTCGGAGGAGACGCCGACAAGAATCTCGGAACGACCCTGCGAAAGATCATTCGCCGCGCTGGAGTCGAGGTGTGGCCAAAGCCCTTCCAGAACTGTCGGTCAAGTCGGCAAACCGAGTTGGAGCAAATCTACCCAACTTACGTTGTTTGCGCATGGCTCGGCAACACTCCGAATGTTGCCCAAAAGCACTATCTGACGGTCACCGATGATCACTTCGCGTCGGCTGCCAAAACTGGGGATAAACGGGGGATGCAAACGCCCGCCGGGAGTCGCGAGGAATCGCACGCGAAATCCCGCACCCTTCATAAAGTGCGGGAAAACGCGAGTTTTTCAGAGGTTGTGGCCATTCTGGAGGATGGCCGAGTAGCGGTGGAGGGATTCGAACCCCCGACACGCGGATTATGATTCCGCTGCTCTA
>JAGQQQ010000603.1 GCA_020426125.1 Planctomycetaceae bacterium | reverse complement strand
CGAATTCCCAGGCCAGAACGCAGCCCAGATGAGGGGGGAGTCCCGCGGCCGTCCCCTTTTTCCAAATCCTGATGGAGATCTTTGGAATCCCGATTCACAGTTAATTGACAAATGTTGTGTCCCTCGATAGACTGCTCCGTTTCCCGCGACCCGGTCAAGGGTCCGGTTGCGTAAATCTGTTGTAGATTGAGTGTTAAGGCAAAAGGATAGTCCCACGTGGCTGCGAATGAGCGTATCCGGATCCGGATGGAGGCGTTTGACCATACCGTCCTTGATCAGTCGGCATCTGACATTGTCGACACCGCCAAGCGGACGGGCGCCATCGTCCATGGTCCTATTCCTTTGCCGACGCGGATTGAGCGATACACGGTGTTGCGAAGTCCGCATATTGATAAAAAGTCCCGCGAGCAATTCGAGATCCGTACTCATAAGCGGGTGATTGATATTGTTCAGCCTACTGGAAAGACGATCGACGCTCTGAATAAGTTGTCTCTTCCGGCGGGGGTCGACATCAAGATTAAGGCAACTGCATAGCCGGTGGCGGAGGCGTGTTCTGCCTTTGTGGTTGGCTTTTTGGGCTGAAGTGCAGGTTGTCTTGTCTCGGTGTTATTGGGCGGTGAATTGCTCGTGGAATTCGGCTCTGGCGTTTAGTGTTTGGGGTTGGATGGCTCCGGGAGCGGCTAAAGTCGTACTGTTGTCTCTCAAGTTTTTTTGGAGGGGTTCGGCACGGCATCGAGCTTGGTAGCGTGATTTTGAGTTGTTGACGGTGCGTTCGTAGTTGGGACAGTCTAGTCAGTGATAGCGAGGTCGAGTGATGCCGGTAGGCCTTCTCGGAAGAAAAGTTGGAATGACTCAAGTTTACGGTGAAAACGGGGTGATCATCCCTGTCACTGTGATCGAGGCTGGACCGTGCCCTGTGTTGCAGGTAAAGACGGTTGACCGTGATGGCTACGAAGCTGTTCAGGTTGGGTTTGATGATAAGTTGAGTGAAAGTGACAAGGAGCGTGATCCAGGGCAGCGGCTGCGGTCTCGGGCCTCTCGCTCAGAGCGAGGTCATGTCGCTCAGTTGAAAAGTAAGCGGCAAGATCGTTTGGTGAAGGCAGGGGTTCAGGTCGCGCCAAAGGCGGGCTGTGAGCCGAAGCGGTTCGTTCGCGAGTTTCGCATCGACGGTGAAGAGCATGGGCTTGAGGTCGGGCAAGTGCTCGATGCCTCGGTCTTTGCTGAAGTCAAGAAGGTTGATGTGGTCGGCACAAGTAAGGGGCGTGGAACATCCGGAGCGATGAAACGCCATAATTTTGCTGGCCAGAAGGCGAGTCACGGTACTAAAAAGGTCCACCGTCGCGTGGGGGGGATTGGTGGACATGCCATGAACCTTGGAACAAGTGGCTTTATTAAGAAGGGGAAGCGGATGGCTGGCCAATACGGTAATGCCCGTGCTACCGTTCGCAACCTGAAGGTTGTGCGTGTTGACGCCGAGAATAACATGATTTTGGTCGAAGGGGCCGTGCCTGGCCCAAATGGCGGATACGTGATGATTCGACATTCGAAATAGCAGGTCCGGTTCGTCTGGGGGGTGTTCTCCTCGGGTAACAGACTAGGTTGAGTCTTCGGCCAATTTGAGTGGTCGAGGAGCGTTTGGAACTGAGCGAAGTCAGGTGCAGAGCAATGTCAGTTGACACGAAGGTCTCGGCCCCCGTGCGGCGAATGGATGGCTCCGATGGAGGTGTCTACGAGTTCGATGGGGCGGAGTTGGCGAATCGCATCAGCAAGCAGTTGCTGCATGATGTGATCGTGATGTACGAGGCGAACCGTCGCCAGGGGACCGTGAAAACAAAGACCCGCGGGGAAGTCGCGGGAAGTTCGAAGAAGATGTTTCGCCAGAAGGGTACTGGAAATGCCCGAATGGGGACGAAGCGTTCGCCAATTCGGGTCGGCGGTGGCCATGCCTTCGCAAAACGCCCGAAGGACTGGGGTTACCGATTGCCACGTAAGGCTGTTCGGTTAGCGACACGGATGGCACTCCTTAGTAAGTTTCAAGATGGTGAAGCCATTGTGTTGGATTCGCTTTCTGTGACGGAGCCGAAGACGAAGGTGATCGCGAACATGTTGTCGGCATTGGGCGTGGACAAGCAGTCGACCTTGCTTGTGATTCCCGAATACGACCTAAGTGTTTGGAAGTCCGGCCGCAATATCGATGGCCTTTGGATCTCCCCGGTGCGTGACCTGAATGCGTATTCGCTGCTACATCAGAAACGGCTGGTTATCGTGAAGGATGCGATAGACTTGGCGCGGCAGGGGTTCGCGCCTCAAGAAGAGTTGGCGGCTTCCGCCGGTTGACATAGTCGAGGCGTGATAAGACAAGGCTCGAAAAGCCGAATTTGTTTTGCGGATGACGGGACTGACGGAAGATAACATGGCCGACGAAACAAAAACCGCAGTGGAAGAGTCCAAGGGTGGGCTTCGGTTGGAGCCGCATCAGATCATACTTCGTCCACTGGTGACTGAAAAAGGTGTGCATCAATCCGAGCGGTTGAATGCCTATGCCTTCGAGGTGCACCCCCAGGCGAATAAATCCGAAATTAAAAACGCGGTGCAGGTGTTGTGGAACGTGCGAGTCATGGCGGTCCGGACGCAGACGCGAAAAGGAAAGCCTCGTCGCAGCAGACTTTTGATGGGGCGAACTGGAGACTGGAAGAAGGCTGTGGTGGTCTTGCACGAGGATGACAGGATCAACTTCTTCTAGGTTCGGAATGGAGTTGCTTTGGGGACTTTGTATCTCTCCTCCATCACGGCCAGTTTTTCATATTGCGATCTTCTTGTTCCTCATGTGGGGCAAGGGGCAGGATAACCAGGATTAGCACAATGGGAATTCGACAATACAAGCCGGTTACGCCTGGCCGTCGCGGTGCATCAGTTAGTGATTTCTCGGAAATCACCGACCGGAAGAAGAGACCGGAGAAAAGTCTGACAGTTCGCCTGAAAAAGCACGGTGGCCGAAACAATCAGGGAAAGATTACCTCGCGCCATCGTGGCGGGGGGCATCGGCGACTTTATCGAATTATCGACTTCAAGAGGCGTGTTGATGGCGTCCCGATGACTGTTACTCACATTGAGTACGATCCGAATCGGAACTGTCGTATTGCACTGTTGGAGTTCGAGTGCCCGGACGCCAAGAGTACGGCGAAGTGCTATATTCTCGCTCCGGCGGGACTCAAGGCCGGCGATGTGGTATCGAACGGGGAGAATGCGGAGCCAAAAATTGGTAACTGCCTTCCGCTGTCGAAGATTCCGCCAGGGACAGAAATCCACAACATTGAGTTGCAACCCGGACGCGGCGGGCAACTTGTTCGGTCCGCCGGAAATCGAGCGGTTTTGAATGCCACGGAGAAGGGGTGGGCGCAAGTCACGCTTCCATCTGGTGAAGTTCGGCGACTGCCATCAGCGTGCCGTGCAACGATTGGTGCGGTCGGGAACGCGGAATTTCAGAATATTGTGTTAGGGAAGGCTGGTCGCAAACGTTGGATGGGACGTCGCCCCCACGTCCGAGGGACGGCAATGAATCCTATCGCCCACCCAATGGGCGGAGGGGAAGGTCGGAATTCTGGCGGTCGCCATCCTTGTAGTCCAACGGGAAAGCTCGCCAAGGGGGGGAATACCCGAAAGCGTCGGAAGGCGTCCTCGAAGGCCATTGTTCGGCGACGGCGATCGCGGCGTTATGGACAGAAGAAGATCTAGTTCCAAAATCCGGACGAGTCTGGATTCGGCAGGGTCAGTGGCCTTTGTCGCGGTGGTTCTCGTTGTGGATAGGATTATTGAAGTCAGTTCAAGTTGGTTGAAGGAAAGGTAGACTGTCATGGGGCGTTCCCTGAAGAAAGGCCCATTTGTCGATGAGAACCTGTTGAAAAAAATTGCTCGGCTGGATGAAACCGGATCGAAGCAGCAGATTAAGACGTGGGCTCGGAGGTCGACCATTTCCCCCGAATTCATCGGCCACACGTTTCTCGTTCACAACGGACGGGCTCACGTGCAGGTCTACGTGACTGAAGATATGGTGGGGCACAAGTTGGG
>JAGQQQ010000602.1 GCA_020426125.1 Planctomycetaceae bacterium | reverse complement strand
CCAGTGCCAGAACCAGTGCCAGTTGTAATGGATCCGGTTGTCGTAATATGGCACTCGCGGAGCGGGACCTTGCCAGAGTTCGTAGTTCAGGTTTTCAGGAGCCTCGGCCGGCTTGCCGGTTCCGATGGAGGTTCGCAGGTTGTTGTACCAGGAACGGGCAAGGTAGACCTTGCCGATGACGCCGTCGTGGAGTTTGGCGATCGCTTCCTGGTAGGCGGGGCTGCTGCGCCGCTGGGTCCCCATTTGCACCGCCCGATCATGTTTGCGGGCGGCGGCGACCATGGTTTCCCCTTCCCAGGGATTCTGACTACACGGCTTTTCCACATAGACATGCTTTCCAGCGGCGCAGGCGGCGATCGTGGCCGGAGCGTGCCAGTGATTCGGAGCGGCACAAACCAGAGCGTCCACCTGCGGATCGTCGAGAACCTCGCGATAGTCAACAACCGCTTCGGGCCGCTGTCCGGTGTCCGATTCCAATTGCTTCTGGGCGGTGCCAGCGCGTTCGATGTCGACGTCGCAGACGTACTTGACGACCACCCCGGGTTGTCGGGCAAAGTCGAGTGCGAGAGCTTTCCCTCGGCTGAGGCCCATGACCCCGACCACGACTTTCTTGTTCGGTTCGGCTCCCTTCTGAGCGATGACGGGACCGGCCATGGCCACGGCCGCCGTCCCAGCGGCGGTCCCAAGAAAATGTCGACGTGACAAATCGGATGGCATTCAGTTTCCTCCTCGGTGGAGATTCAAAAAGGTCAGCATCTTGGTGAAGCGTGTGCATCCATCAATCTCCATGCATCCTAACCAAGCGTCCGCCCGGATGCCACGACAGCGTCGGAGCTTGGGGACCATCCACGTTCATCGGTTTGATCCGTGTCCGCTTTTCTTCAATCGAAGAGACCATCGGGAATCCCCCAGACAGACATCCCTTATCACCGTCAATACCCATTCACGCATGTTGAAACGCGGTTCACCGTTGACCGGACTTTCGGGATTCCTTCAAATGGGAGTTCACTGACGGTTGTCCGCAGGCGTTGAGGACGTCCTGAATCTAAACGCCTGAATCCAAACGATTGATGGGCTTGGCGAATTTCCATGATTGACATTCTGCTTCTGGCTGTGGTTGCGATTGTCACTTGGATGGTGGCCAGCGACGGGCCTTGGGGGGCGGGGGTTACCTTCGTCAGTGTCTTGTTATCCGGCTTGGTGGCGATGAACTTCTTCGAACCGGTCGCAGCGTTTCTTTCGACCAACGTGATGAATTCCTTCGCCTGGCAGCATTATTGGGACATCATCGCCCTGCTGGGAATCTTTGCTGGGGGCGTGTTTCTCCTCCGGACAATCGGCGAGAAACTGCTGCCCACTGTTCCCGAGGTCAACCAACTGGCCTACGAGGTCGGGCGGTGGGGGCTGGGAGCGATGACGGGCTATACGACGATGGCCATCCTCCTGACATCGTTGCATGTGGCGCCTTTGCCGCGTGAGTTTCTGGGCTTTGCTCCCGAGCGGAACAACTTCTTCATGGTCTCCGCGCCCGACCGGCAATGGCTGGCGTTGACCCAATACGTGTCTGAAAGATCGCTTCGAAATTCCGATGCGTTCGGAAACCCGACGGTCTTCGACGGTGTCAACTTTGAACGGATTCCCGGGGATCCGAGTACGATGACAACATGGTCTTCGTTCCCGATGAAATACGCGGCGCGACGGGAATTGTTCGCCACGGGCGGCATCGCCAGTCCGGCAGCGGCGCCGGCTCCCGTTTCAACTCCTCCAGCGGCCCCGGCCGCAGGGCAGCCGGCCCCTCCGGCTCAAAACGGAGCCGCGAACCCACCCCCTGCAAACCGCCCTGCCAATCGGCAGAACAACTCTGGGGCCGGCGGCTTTTAACGTCATTGGAATGCACGGACTTCGATTGCCCTTTCTGAAGAACTGAAACAACCATGCTTGCCCACAACGTCTACTTCACACTCAACGACCCAACCGAGGCGAACATTTCGCATATGGTCGACGCCTGTCAAAAATATCTGAAAGACCATCCTGGTGTCGTCTTCTTTGCTGCGGGAACATGCGAAGAGGATCTGGCCCGGCCTGTCAATGACCGCATGTTTCATGTCGCGTTGCATGTCGTCTTTGACACCCGAGCATCCCACGATGTCTATCAAACAGCGGAGACTCATCTCCAGTTTATCGAGGAGAACAAAGCCAGTTGGAAGCAAGTCCGCGTCTTCGATTCGGACGTTCGATAGCTGCTGTCTCTCAATGATCGGCGACCATGTTCCCCCCGACAATTCCTCGGGGGCTCTCTCTCCCGATTTCCAGGAACACCTTTTTATGGCCCGCTGGCCTGACAATTTTCGCGCCAATCTGATTGCGATCGGATTGATCTTCGTCCTCACTCCGTTGTTGTTTTGGCTGGCGTGGTGGTATGTGAAACGGTGACCTGTTCCCGTTACACTTTGCGAGTTCCCAGCGATCATCTGCCGTCCCGCCCGAGTGCCTCAGGGATCGCTGATCCATGAGTCTCGTCGAACGGAAGTTCTGATACCGATGCACATCCTCCGCAAGCGCGCGTTTGCCCGCGCCGGGTTTATGGGAAACCCGTCCGACGGCTATAACGGAAAGACGATTGCCTTCGTGATCCGCAACTTCTTTGCGGAGGTGACGCTTTACGACTGGCCGAAGGTGGAGATCGTCCTGGCGAAGGACGATCAGACCAGCTTTCGATCCATCTCCGAACTGGCCGAGGATGTCCAGCTGCACGGCTACTACGGCGGCATGCGGCTAATCAAAGCGACCATCAAACGCTTCCATGATTACTGTCTGGAGACCGGTCGCCCCCTGCACGAGGGGACCTTCTCAATCCGATACTCGACGAACATCCCCCGTGCGGTCGGAATGGCCGGGTCCAGTGCGATCATCGTAGCCACGCTCCGGGCATTGATGGAGTTCTATGACGTCGAGATCCCGATCCGTGTGCAGCCATCGTTGGCACTGAGCGTGGAGATGGGAGAACTTGGCATCGCGGCGGGTTTACAGGACCGAGTCATCCAGGTCTACGAAGGCCTGATCTATATGGACTTCGCCAAAGACCGCATGGAATCGATCGATGGGATGGACTGTGGACACTACGAACCACTCGAACTCGCCAAATTACCCAATGTCTACGTCGCCTACAGCACCGATGTAGGGGAACCGACCTATGTGGTCCACAATCCGCTCCGCGCCCGGTACCTCGCTGGGGATCCCGATGTCCACCAGGCGATGGAGACGTTCGCGACACTGACTGAACAGGCGCGCGAAGCCCTGGAGAACGGAGACGAACAGGAGCTTCACCGATTGATTGATTTGAACTTTGACACCCGTGCGTCCATCTGTGCCATCTCCGACCGCCACCGGGCGATGATCGATGGTGCCCGGAGCGTTGGTGCCAGTGCCAAGTTCGCCGGCTCCGGCGGAGCCATTGTCGGCACGTTTACGGACGATGCCATGTTCGACAAGTTAAAGACGTGCTTGACGAGTCTCCGCTGTGAAGTGATGCGACCAACGATCGTTGACTCCGTTTAGCCGCCGCCCTCCGGGCGCCGCATTCCTCGTCGATGATTGTCACCGATCAATCGACCGTCGCACATTTCTGTTGCGTGTTCTACGATGTCCTCTTGCTCACTCTAGGGAGAAATCGCCAGATGAAAATCGCTCGAATCCTGACACTGGCCGTCTTACTACTGGGACCATCACTCGTCTCCGGAGCCGAGTCGACGCCTCCGAACTTTGTCATCATCTTCGCTGATGATCTGGGATACGGCGACCTCACTTGCTACGGCCACGAATCCATTCAGACGCCGAACCTGGACCGCATGGCCTCCGAAGGTTTGCGGTTCACTCAGTTCTACTCGGCGGCGTCCGTTTGCACGCCGAGCCGAGCCGCATTAATGACGGGGCGGCTCCCCGTCCGAAATGGGATGTCCAGCGACAAGCGCCGCGTTCTCTTCCCCAACTCTGGCGGGGGTATCCCCGCAGACGAAGTCACCCTGGCCGAGGCCCTCCAAGAGGTCGGGTATTCGTGCGGTTGCTTTGGCAAATGGCATCTTGGCCACTTGCCACAATTTCTCCCCACGTCCAACGGCTTCGACACCTACTTCGGCATCCCCTACTCCAACGACATGGACCGCCTCAACGATGTCGGTCCGAAAGGCCGCGAAGCGTTCTGGGATCCGAAGAGCGAGTACTGGAATGTCCCGTTGATGCAGGGGCAGGAGATTCACGAACGCCCGGCCGACCAGACCACGATCACGCGGCGATACACCGAAGCGGCGACGAGGTTTATTCGGGAGCACAAGGATTCCCCATTCTTCGTCTATCTCCCGCACAGTATGCCGCATGTGCCGTTGTTTCGGTCCCCGGAATTTGAAGGACACAGCAAACGAGGACTGTATGGCGACGTCATCGAGGAGATTGACTGGTCCGTCGGCCAGATTCTCTCAACCCTGGAAGAGGAAGGGCTGGCCAAGAACACCTGTGTCTTTTTCACCAGTGACAATGGTCCGTGGTTGATCTTCGGAGACCACGGCGGATCAGCGGGGCCACTTCGCGATGGGAAGGGTTGCACTTGGGATGGGGGAATGCGGGAACCCGGAATCGCCTGGTGGCCCGGGAAAATTCCTGGGGGCCGGGTCACCAATGAACTCGCAACATCGATGGACCTGTTCCCCACCTTTGTCACACTCGCAGGAGGGAAGATCCCGGACGATCGCATCCTCGATGGCACTGACATTTCCCCCTTGCTGCTGGGGACAGGCCCGAGTCCCCGGGAGACCGTTTACTTCTATCGTGGAACTCGGTTGATGGCGATCCGGCACCAGGACTGGAAGGCCCATTTCATGACCCAGGGAGCCTATGGAGCTGAGGCTGGAAAAGTGGAAAAACATGATCCGCCCCTTGTTTTCAATCTCAAAGAGGATCAGGGAGAACAGGATCCTGTGACGTCTGGCCACGAAGAGGCCGTCAAAAAGATTCTGGAGATTCGAGCCGAACATGAGGCGGCATTGGAGATTCCCCCCTCGCAGTTGGAGATCCCCTTGCGGGAAGCATCATGAGCGAGAAGAAGCCCGTCTCGGCCAGCGAAAAGATGAAGGCCGCCCGCCCCGGCGATCCGGATGAGCAGAAGGCGCATCCCTTGCTGGTGTTGCTGGCCGGCTTCGCCTCCGCGTTTCTGCTCATTGGCTGCTGCGTGTGCGGTGGCGGGCTGTATTGGTTCCGTCCAGAGATTCATGAGAGTCCCGACCGTGCGCGAGAAGTGACCTCCGAAATTGTCGAGATTACGGTTCCTGAGTCCTACCAGCCGAAAGGGACCATCGAATGGAACATCGCCTACACGATGTCGCTGCGGGGGTCTTACTACGAGCGATTCATCGGCGATGGTCTGATTTCCCTCGTCGAGGTGAACAGCCGGTTGGGAACGCACGAAGACGTCCGCAGGCATATTCGCCAGACGCTGTTGAGCAAAGGGGGAGGGGGAACTCCGCTCGTGGTGAATGACTCGGAGACAACCGTGCGGATGTTCAAGGTCCGGGGAAAGGAAATTCCCTTTACGTTTGAAGTCGGACAGGATCCCGCGGAACCGAGTCGGAAGTTTCGACTGGTGGAAGGGGTCTTCGACGGCAAACAAGGGCAGGTGCTGTTGTCCGTTCGGGTGGATGAAGACCATTGGGACGAAACCGCAATCGTGAAGATGCTCGAATCGATTGGAGTGCCAACCGAACCTGAGTACGACATCTTCCCCGGGATTCCTCCGGCGGAGGAGTCAGAAGTTTCCCAGTAATACCATGTCACCGCCGAATCTTGGGGTGCGATTTCGCGGCGTAAGTTTCCAGCTTGCGAATTACGCGGCCGAAAACATCGCAAGCAGGATGCTTACCCCACTTTTCATCTGTGACAATTCAGTAGGCTCTGCCATTCGAGGTGGAAATCTTCCCTTCATTAGGTTGTGTCACCGAGCCGTTTGTGACTCAATGAGTGATTGCTACTCAATGTGGTTGTGCGTCCCGTCGCAATAGGGGGGCTGGGAGGTGCTTTTACACAGGCAGAAACAGGCTTCCTCGGTTCTCTCCGCCACGAATTTGATCGGTTTGAAATCGGTTCCCCGATGGTCCCCATTGCAGAAGGGTTGAATCGCAGACAGTCCGCAGGTGCAGAAGGCGTACTGAGTGCCTTCAAGAAGATGGACCGTCTTCCCTTGACGACCACATCGGCGAGGCAATTGAGACATCGAAAACCCTTCAGGGGACCGTTCGAGAGGATCGGAGGAGCTTAAGTAAGTTCCTGGATGGCGGCGAGGGCGTCGGTACGGAGAACACTGTCCCGTGTTGAGTCGGACAAGGCTTGAAGTTCCTCGATGAACCGGGCTTTTTCTTCCGGGGAGAGTGAGGAAGAGAGCTTCGTGACCGCCTTGATCGAGTTGACGACCATCAACATCCGTTCGAAATAAAGCGATTCTTCCTTGTCGCTCTCGACTTTCGAGGGATTCAATTCCCAGGAGGCCGCTTCCTCGAACAGTTCATGGAAAACGGGAAGCCCTTGGGTGGATTCGTTGCGGGCAAACCCGATGGCCGCGTTGACACGGACCATCTGGTCGGGGTCTTCGACCATGACTTCCAAACGATCAACCGCTTCCGGGGACCCGATTAGACCGAAGATGTAGGCCGTCTGGTGACGGGAAATCGCGACTTGCTCCCGAGAAATGTTCAGGAGATCGGAGAACAGCTCAGAGGGAACATCGACATGACCGTTTTCTCGTAATACGCCGAGATGCATCGCGAGTCCCAGGAGCGAATGCTTACGAATTTCGGGATCCCGATCGGGTTGGATCCCCGTTTGAAACACGGGCATCACCACCTCCGCCGGAGACATCCG
>JAGQQQ010000601.1 GCA_020426125.1 Planctomycetaceae bacterium | reverse complement strand
GCGTTTCAGCGATTTGCCCCCAGAATGTCTTGCCCGGTTCATCCCACTGGGGGCAGGTTGTCATTGACGTCCAATTTCAAGCCATCGCACATTCTTGACAACCTGACCCCAGCCACCCCGCCGCTTCAGTCGCGCCAACAGTATCGAGCCCGCAGCACAAACGCCCAGACTGTCGATCAAGACGTCTTCAACCGTGCCAAAACGATCCGGAATGAATGATTGATGCCATTCGTCCGATGCTGCGAACGCCATGCAAAACAGCATTGCTCCGACGATTGTCCCAGTTGTCAGTTTGTCACGCCACCATTGCAGTGCCGCGGCTAGGAGAAATGTCAGAATAGCAAATTCCGCGACGTGCCAACCTTTGACAATTGCAAACCAAGAAACGCCCCAAAACACGGCGAACCGTTCCATTGATTCTTGCTCCGCGCCGCTGATCGTGGCAACTAAAGTAAAAAACTCATTGGGCCGAATCACCGTGCATGATGTTCCGAAGATCAATGCGAGCCAAATGCAGAACAGAATCGGGGATCGCCAACGAGGTTTTCGTCGCACCGGCGGACAACCTGCGTCGTCTATTTGAGGCTGAGCAATGTCGGTGTTCCTTGAGCAAATAACTTAAATTAGACAGAATTTCTCCTGTATAAAACCATAAACACTATTCAATGGAAATTCTGCCCAATCCAGGGGGGGATGTCAATGAATTTTGCTGGAAGATCCCAAGGCACATGAGGTTTCGCGATCGAAACCAAATCCCCAACTATAGAATTCCCGTTCGCCGGTCAGCCGCCGAAGCTACCCAACGTCTGGCAGCGGTGCTCCGCGAAGCGGAAGACCCTGAACTCGGCAATGAGGACACTCGGGGGCTTCCTTCGGAGCGACCCGGCCACCCGCCCGTGGCGATTCCTCTTCGCGTTCGATCATTGTTCGGAGAGTCCACTGACGTGTCGTCCTTGTCGACCGGGGAGTGATCGCAGGGCGGCTCGCGATTTCTCCGGAGCCGGGAGATCGAACGGTTTCAAGAACTTCGGCCGGTCCTCCCGTCCCCCGCGCGTATAGTCAGCCCAGATCCTCTGAGCGACGAACTCCTGCGAGTGTCCTTGGACTTCAGTGAGGAACTCGAAGACCCGCTGCGCGAGTCGGGGGAGGGCGATCCCGTGTGTGCGGGATTCGGTGGTGTAGAGCCAGTCACTTAGTTTGAGAAATTCCTCGAAGGGAGACACGTCTCCCTTCCAGATCAGTGGAGTCGACTCAAGAAAGTTACCACTGTTGGCAATCAGATCCCAATATCGGGCAAATCGACGCATCCGCTGCATGGTCGCAAAATCGATGAGCTTGTTTTGCAGAATCTCAAATGGAGGATGGGCGCTGTAGACCATCTCCCATTCTCCATCATGACGGACGATCGGAGTCCCCTTGAGCCGTTTGAGGATTCCGACCTGAATCTCTTGAGGATGGAGCCGAACCAGACGATCGAACCCGCTGCCGAACGACTCCAAGGATTCCCCGGGAAGCCCCACGATCAGATCCGCGTGGAGATGGACTCCCGTCTCCTCGCGTAGGTACCGGAAGTTTTCTTCCAGTTTCTCGTTGTCCTGGGGCCGGCTGATTAGAGCAGAGACTTCGTCATTGAACGTCTGCACGCCGATCTCAAACTGCAATACTCCTGGCGGGAACCTGGCGATCAACTCCCGCAAGCGATCGGGCAGCCGATCGGGGATCATTTCAAAATGCAAAAACAGGCCGGGAACGTAGCGATCGAGAAAAAACCGGAGAATGGCCGAACTGACGCGAAGATTCAGATTGAAGGTCCGGTCCACGAACTTGAACTGTCGCGCGCCCCGATCGAGCAACGTCTGCATCGCGGCCAGGAACTGATCGAGATCGACAAGTCGGACGGGGATCTCAAGTGACGAGAGACAGAATTCACAGGTGAACGGGCATCCCCGCGAGGCTTCGACGTAGATGACGCGATGAGCGATGTCTTCGTCCGTATAGAGATCGTAAGGCAGGGCGACCTCGCTCAACACGGGCACCGGAGCGGGAATCACCTTTTCTGGCAATGCCTCTCCCGTTAACAGTCTCCCGCAGACCTCGGGAAAAATGCGGTCCGCTTCACCCGTGATCACATAGTCCGCAAGTTGGCAAATCTCTTGGTTCTCGGTCTCATAGCTGACCTCCGGCCCGCCAATGATGACGATCGTGTCGGGGGAGACCCGTTTGAGGTCGGCGACCAATTTTGTGCAGGGTTCGACGTTCCAGATATAGACACCCAGCCCGACGATTCGTGGGCGGCTTTCCAGGATGCGAGCGGCGAGATCCGTGGGGTTTTCGTTGATCCCAAATTCGAGCATTTCGGTCCTGGGAGTCAACTCCCCCATGTTCGCGAGGAGATACCGCAGCCCAAAGGAACTGTGCCAGTAACGGGCGTTGAGCGTGGTCAGCACGATTTCGGGCATGGAGGCGAACAAACAGCGAAAAGTGGGGTTGCGGAGCCTATTCCAGCCCCGGAATCCTTGTTGGTCGGGGAACGTGGGGAAAGTCTGCCACTTTCAGGAGTGAAGGGGACCGTTCCCCTGACGATACCATTGGCGTAGGATATCACCAAACGAATAACTGGCCTTTCGCGGACGCAATGTCCGCGGGAGCCGGCTATTGTCGATATGTCCATTATTGAAGTGCGATCTTGAAGGCCGTCAAAGGACCGTCGAAAATGGGATTCGTCGAGTGTCACGGGTGAATGAGCGTCGGTTTGGCTGTTGGACAAAGATCAGACAATGTTGCGGTGACGCGAAGGGAACGAAATGGTTGGCAATTTAGGCCGCTGGAGGAGTGAAGCCCGGCGGATCCTGAAGGATCGGCCCAAGCTCGAATCGTTGAGTGGCGGCGATCTGTTTCAGAAGGCTCGCGAAGTCCAGTGGCGGGCAAAGTCAGGCGAGAATCTTCGCAGGCTGCTCCCCGATGCGTATGCGCTGGGAATTGAAGCGTCTCGTCGCGCGCTGGGGATGATGCATTTCGAAGTCCAGGTCATGGGCGCGATCGCTCTGTTCGAGGGCTACATCACGGAAATGCAGACCGGAGAGGGCAAGACTCTGACTGCGACGCTTCCGGTGATCCTTCGCGGGATTACCGGAAGTGGCGTCCATGTCGTCACGTCCAATGATTACCTAGCCCGCCGTGATGCGGAAACCATGGGCAAGGTTTACACCCTCCTTGGAATGAAGACCGGCTGCATTCAGCAGCAGATGCCCGATGACGAGCGTCGGCAGAACTACGATTGCGACATCACTTATGGAACCGCCAGTGAAGTCGGTTTCGACTTTCTTCGGGATCGGCTGAAAAAAGGGGCGGGTGCGGAGGAGATGCCGAATCGGTCGATCTTCCACGGCACCGGTGGCAGCGAGGCGCCCGTTCAGCGAGGGCATTACTTCGCTCTCATCGACGAAGCGGACAGCATTCTCATCGACGAAGCCCGGACGCCGCTGATCATC